>JARLHM010000076.1 GCA_031292235.1 Syntrophaceae bacterium
GATTCCCATCAGGTCCAGAGGGCTCTTTGTCACGTCCCTTGCAGCTCTTGAACCTCTAACATTCAGCTCCAATATAGTCATCAAAGTATAGAGCAGGCCGTGGCGAGCAGCTTCTCTGGACTGGCCGCTTAGCAGGCTCCATACGAAGTCCCTAAGTGTGCCCAACTTGAAACAATCCGACAAGGTGGGCGGCGACAGGATGCGTCCCCCGTTGGCCTCAATTTCCCGAAAAACGTCGTTGTTTGCAAAAGGAACCACTCGAGTATAGTAGTCACCGGTTACAGCAATTACAGGTCGCGGTTTGTCATCTTCCACGGGAAACGTATAAAGATCGTGGAGAACTTCTTCCATTCCTTCTCTGACGCGTCCTGTCCTTAGGGCATTATAGAGCTTGTTTCGGCATCCGCAGTAAGCCATATCCAAAGCTGATTCATCTCTTGCAAGCGGCCGGATCTGTAAAAAGAGACGAAATAGTAGGTCATATGCGTTAAGACCTTCCCACAACCTTAACAGGATGCGTTGATGACTCAGTTTGGAAATCCGGAATTCATCAAGGCCAAGTTGTATGTTCTGTATGACCCCTAGAGAAAGTCCGAGCTGGCGCCGAATTTTTTCTATGTAAACAGGGAATTGGCCAAGACGACAAACATCCGGATTAACCATATAAAATCTGGACCTGGCGACAGAGTCTTCCGGCAGGGTTTTCGCCAGTTTAAGATAGTCGCCCAACACTAACACAAACGGGTGACATTCTCCTCCTACCATGTGAGGCCGGCCTAGTCTCTCAGACGCCTCGTCAGGAGATGGCAGCACCTTCGCATCGAGCCCAACAGACATTGCGGCAGCGGCAAACGCATAGGCATGGTCCCCCCACAATAGGGAATATATATGGATTCAGCCTTGGATATACACCCGGTTTTGCCATTCGGTCTGTTCTGAATCGTTGATTGTTTACGCTTCGATCCGTCAGCGATTACTCGACCAGAGCTTCGATACCCATGAAGCGCCCGTTTGCCTCTTTCCATACGCACTCGGTCCCAAAATGCCTCGATCCTTGTAATCACACCCGCTCTGGACGAATGCTCGTCCATCTCCAGAGCCAGCATAGGTTTATGCGATAAAGCGTCCCTAACGTGACGCAAACTGAAAGAGTCTGGACCACATCCAAAGAATCCTATGAAAACTGGAAACAGCCTTGGATTTTGGGCGATTTCGTGAGCCACTTGAATCATTCTTGCCTGGTACTTCCATGTGACAGGAGAAAGGTTCTCCGAAGTAGCAGGGTAGAGGTCACCAGGCATGGCCCCAATCCCCAGTCTCTGAAAAAGACTTCCGAGATTCATGTTTAGGAAAGTCTCCGCAGTATGATAGGGCTTGCCCAGGACAATCAGAGCCTGATCTGACTCGCCAATGGATTTGAGGAATTTCTCCCCTTCCTGTCTAATTTTGGCGTTGAATGCGTTTGATTCCGCTAGCCCTCGTTCGTACGCCGCTATCGCTCTAGCGTGAGAAAACCCCAAACTGGAGGCCAACCGAATATGTTCCCTGCGAAAAGATTCTGGATCAATTCTACTGTTTACAATGGGTTCAATCCATTCTATGTCGAAGACCTCCCTGAAAAATTGTGAGGAAGCCTGAATGTACGGACAGTAGTCTAAGGGTTTTTCACCAACATGAACCGGCGCTTCGCTTAGGATGGACGGATGAAAAAGTGTTCTCGCCCCCGAATCAATAACGCTCTTCATCTGACCTGCCATGACCTTCATCGGAAGACAGGTTTCCACACGAAGTTTCCTCGAACCATCCTCAAACTGTCTTCTGTCGGGTCGCGGGGCCACAACCAGGGAGATTCCAAGTTCATGCAGAAAGGCCTGCCAAAAGGGGAAATATTCATAAAATTGAGGAGATCGAATCATCGCCCAGCGAGTGTCGAAGTTTGGATGAAGTTCAAGGGTCTTTTCCAGCAAATCCCTTCTGAACGAAAAGAGATTTGAATCAGGACAACTCAGATGTGACCTCTCATCTGATTCCCACCTGTCACACAGACCACCATGGAATATGGTTCTTTCGCCCGTTTTGTAACGGTTGACCCTGCACTGGTTGGTACAACCGTTGCAACTGAATTGGTCCCTCTTTATCTCGTCGGGGTTCCAGACAATCTTTTCACGGCCCTTGGGTTCTATTTCTCCAAGCCTGATTTTGTCCAATGCTCTCAATGCGGCGCCCAGCGCTCCGGAAACCTTGAAGAAAGGAGGAATATGAAATTCTCGTCCGGTGAACTGCTCAAATGCGGCTTTAACAGCAGGGGTGGCGGCAACCCCTCCCATAAAAAGGACTTTGGCCCCTAGGCCCTTGTTGTTCGCAACTCTCTCAAGATAGTTCTGAACTATACTTATACAAACACCCGCAGCTAGATCATTAGAAGACGCTCCGTTATTCTGATGGTGAATCAGGTCGGATTCCATGAACACTGTGCATCGGTTACCCAGGTCGGCCGGCGTTTTGGCTGCGAATGCCGCGTCAGAAAAAACCTTTCCCATAGACAGTTCCAGCCTATGGCCCTGGGCCATAAGAAAACTCCCCGTGCCCGCTGCGCAGACGCGATTCATTTCAAAATCGGTCATTCGTCCATCTTCAAACGCTATCCATTTTGAATCCTGACCCCCGATTTCAACGACAGTATCAACCGTGGAATCATAATGCAAAGCTGAGCGAGATTGAGCCGTAATCTCATTTACAATAAGATCTGATTTGAGAAGTCTACCGGCAAGGTTCCGACCACTGCCGGTGACGGCAATAGCGTCAGGAATTACGCTATTGCCCAGGAGAGCCTCCAATACCTCTGTTACCGCTTCCAGCGGCCTGGACCTGGATAGACGATAGTCCTCGGCCAGGATAGCGCCTTCCGGGTCGATGATCACACCTTTAACAGATACTGATCCAACATCCAGCCCCATTATGAGAGGTCGACGCCACGAATCCGGGCGAGGCGAGCATGCGACATTGGGAAATATTTGACCCTGAGTTTTTTTCAGGGGCTGAAAGAAAGATCTTGCCGGCGGGTTCTTCATTGCCCGTTCAGCCATGCTTTTCAGATGTCCGAAAGTAAGTCCTAGCCTGAACGGCCGCCGGGAAGCCAACTCCGCGCAACCGAGCGCTCCCAGCACCTTGAAGTGTGGCGGGACCATTATTTGGTCCGGCCTAAGCTGCAAAGCTTCCCTAAAAGCATGGACTACCGCCTGATTGCTCATCACACCACCCTGAAGAGACACCAGAGGCGCTGGCGTATCCCCCTTTATGAGAGTGGATGCGTAATTCCTAACGAGCGCGACCGCAAGTCCCAGAAGGATGTCGGAAATCGGGGTCCCTTCCTGCGCCTGGTGTATCATGTCGGTCTTTGCGAACACTGCGCATCGGCCGGCAATGGACGCAGGGGTACAACTTTGAAGTGCGATAGGACCGAATGACTCGACACCAATGCCAAGCCGCTCTGCTTGTTCATCAAGAAAAGCCCCTGTGCCGGCCGCGCATATTTCGTTCATTCTGAAAACAGGGACTCGGGGAATCCCGTTGTCCGGAGAAGGCTCGATTCGTATGTACTTCGAATCCTGCCCACCGATCTCTATAATTGTCCTGATTTCAGGGTTAACTTTATTAGCGCCGACGGCATGGGCTGTAATTTCATTTATTGCAGGAATTTCCAATGCTTTCGAGAGAAGTTCCCTCGCGCTACCAGTTACAAGCGCGCCAGCCAGGGTGAGGTCTCCTCCGCAGGAATCGGACATTTGGTCAAGCGCTTCAACAAAGGTCTGAAGCGGCCGTCCGCGAGTGCGAAGATAAATCGAGATGGGTTCATCTGAATCGTAATTTATCAAGGAAAGATTTAGACTGACCGAACCACAATCAATTCCTAGAAATCTCCCTGCCATAAGTTGTTCTCCTAGAGTAATTCAAATAAACAATTTGTCCTTACGCATAGTCTCAACTAAGAGTCAAAATCCGGCAAAGCTATACTAAAATTGGATTTTGTCAGTGTTTACCTTTGACAAACATGACGCTTTAATAGTTCCTTAGCAAAATCTAATCCAACATGCGGTTTATTGGAAATACAACATCTTAATTTTATTCTAGGACAAACCGTATTATTACGCTAACACTATCCGCACAAAAACTCTCGATGAGGCCTATTTTGCTATGGTGTATGAACTATCAGACAGGAAAAATACCCTTGACCTTACCGCAATGATAATTTTGGTTGTGCTTTGCGCCAGTTGGGGCCTGCAACAAGTAGCGATCAAGGTCGCCGCCCAAGGTGTCTCGCCGATCCTGCAATCCGGTATCCGATCAATAGGGGCCACAATTCTGATTGGGGCATGGATGTTCCTGCGTCGAGAATCGATTTTTGTTAGAGATGGCACACTTTGGTGGGGAATTTCAGCGGGTCTTCTTTTTGCCTGGGAGTTTCTCCTGATCTATTTGGGCCTCGGCTATACTAATGCTTCACGGGCTGTCATCTTTCTGTATATGTCACCGTTCGTTGTCGCATTGGGCGCCCAGTTATTTATCCCAAGTGAACGCCTGCGGACAATTCAAGTTATAGGGCTATGTTGCGCATTTGCCGGCATCGTCGTCGCATTCAGCGAATCGCTGAGGCTTCCTTCCTCCAAAATGATGATCGGTGACGCCATGCTCGCGGCGGCTGCCGTCCTTTGGGGCGCAACTACAGTTCTTATCAAAGCGAGCCCTCTTGTACGGATCTCGCCGGGCAGGGTCTTGCTTTATCAGTTGGGTGTCTCCGCAGTGGCGCTGCCGCTGGGGTCTATAGCAATGGGGGAACGCGGTGTTGCGTTTATAACACCATTGATAGTTGGCAGTCTCATATATCAAGTTATTTGGATCGCGTCTGTCACATACCTAGCCTGGTTTTGGCTCCTACATCATTATCCCGCTTCTCGTCTGGCTTCGTTCACCTTTCTCACGCCGCTATTCGGTGTTCTCGCCGGTGGCGTCTTACTACACGAAGAAATCACCAACTGGCTGCTGCTATCACTGGTTTTGGTTGGCGCAGGGATTTACCTTGTAAATCATCCAGGATCTCGATGAATCAAAGAACCTAATTATACATCTAATTAGTTGCTGAATTTCGAATAGGTTTCAAATATCTCCAATGATCTGATGTCACGCCTCGCTAATCAGTCGAGACGGACACGAGGAGGTCAAAATGGTGGATTGCAAATATGTAACTAGAGACATGCTCAGTCACCCTGTGACATTACGGGTAAATGACTCTGCGTTAGACTTTTTTAGGGCCAAGACCGTGGCTGATGGCAAGGCTAGGGAGTTGTCTTCAGAACCTATGTTACTGGCGTGGTTCGACAGAAAGTCCGGGACATTTGCGCCGGACGTCACCTGCTGCGATCGTGACAAACCTAGTTGGCTGGTGTACGCGGAATCTCGCGGCGCAGATATTTCGGTGGATATCAACGATCAGGATTACGTCTTTCTTTACAAAGACGTCTCACAGTAAGGGCATGAAACGTCAGGGAACCTAACATCAACGATCTACAGGAAGGTCTTAGGATACACGCCGCCATCAGAGACGAGATGAGTTGCGCGTCAGTTCGTTCCGGGGCCGCTTTGTCTAAAGGAAAAGTCGATTGTGGCAGATTAAGTGTTAGCTATTACTGAAGTTTGCGATCAGGATACCGTATGAAGCGTTTTAAAATTGACCAATGAGGTTTTACATGTAATTCCGCCGACTCTCCGTTCCCATAATTTGAAGGGCGGAAAGTCGGCGGTCCTTTTCAACAAATGCATGTTTCAGGTTTCCCAAGCTGTTCACTTTTGACCGGAAACTATCTGATCCATCCTGGCGCCTTGCCGAATCATTTGAACATCGTGGAATCCTGCGGACTCAAGGTCCTCTTTGACCTCATCAAATGTATAGCAGTTTCCGCCCTGAGTGACTGCGAGCATATTTACAGCGAAGATGGCCCCATCAAGTGGAGAGGTTCGGCTCTTGTCCAGAAAATGGTCCCTCAAAAGAACTCTTCCCCCCGAAGATAAACACACATAAATCTTCTTGAATAATTCGCGGTTCTGGTCCCGGTTGTTGCTGTGTATTGTAGCGGAAGCCCAAACCAGATCATGACCGACAGGAAGCGGGTCCGTATTGTAATCCCCCTCGACAAACTGCGCCCGATTGATGAGACCTTTTTCCTTTAGTCGTTTCTTCGCTATTTCGATAACATTCGGACGATCAAAAAGGGTAGCGGTCATTTTGGGGTTTTTATTGAGGAAGGCCGCTGTATATGTGCCGGGACCGCCTCCAAGATCCAGCAATCGTGAGAATTTATTCAGATCTGCAAAATCTCCAACCAAGGCATCGGCTATGTTTCTGGCGACCACATCCATGGCTCCGATAAATGCGTCAATCTCTTTTTCAGACCAAGTATGAGTCCCTGCCCCATAAAGAACTTTTTCTCCCCGCACTATGTCCAGGAGATCAGACCAACTTTTCCATAGATGGGCCATATGCAGTAGCATAGGCAAGACGCTATCATCCCCGTCATCTGCCAGCCAGTTTTGCACAGGCTCGGCCGTGCTGTAATGGCCTTGTTCAGTTTTAGATAGCAGGCCCATGGCGGCAAGGGCGTCAAGAAGTATGGTAAGTCCACGCGCTCTCCAACCTTCCGATTGACACAACTCATCCGCTGTTTTCGGTCCTCTGCCCAATTTGGAAAACAGGTTCAATTCGGCGGCGGTTAGCAAGATCTTGTTCGCCCAGAAGGCGCTGCCAAGTTTAAGAATTTTTTCCCTGGTCCAATTTTCTGTCATTGCGTTCCCTCAATTGTTAGAAATATTCCATAGCAGCCTATGCTGTCACCCTCTTATAAAGACACGATTTTCCCTTAAAAGTTCATAATCATAACCAACCCACTTATTTGTCAGTTTTATATAATGATGGCCTTTTCTCGAAAACAAATGGCGCCAGAGTCGCCTTGCAAAGAGAAATTCTGTACTGTCCCATTAGCCTAACAAACACAAAGCTTGCCAAGAAAACTTGGTGTGTGATTTTCTAGCCTCGCCTTTATCTGATATAATGTAAACGAGGTAATTAAACATCATGGCTCATCTATATTTATTCAGTGAAGCGTCGCCGTCAAACTGGCTTGCTACGGGAAACGACGAAGCCTGGCGTACCGTCGTCAATTTCGTGTTTGAATCCGACCCGGACCTACAAGAGCAAATTGATGGGGGTGAAACGCATATCGAGCTACTGAGTCAGGACCTGAAATACACCTCTTTCATCAAGGACCTCGAGTCTCATCTGCCAAATGGAGCTTTACGAAAGTGGAACGCTCGCGGTGGATACAAATCCAGGCTATGCTACGCGGTCGGTATGGTAATGTCTAAATACAAGCCTATCGTTTCCGCATGCTCGTTTCAGGAAAAGACGCTTCGCGCTTCGAAAGCTGCACTCCTGGGGTCATATAATAGAAACATCCGCGCCAGTGAGAGCGAGGGGACAGGATCTGAAAAATTCAAGGACACAAAAGGGCGTTTACAAAAGAGGCTCTCCTCCAATAGTTTCCATGGTTACCAGGAACTTCAATCCTCGGAAAATCAAATGCTGGTCCTACTTTTCATGTCCTGGTTTATTGGGCGCCAGTACAGATCCTATCGTGAAAAAATCCTTAAAGGGGGACTTCATGACGTGGACCTCCCGGGGCTAACAATAGTCTCGGATAAACTGAGTGGAGACGAAGACGCCCGTCTCAGACATGAACAAAACCTGAGAAAACTTATCGATCCTGAAGGTAAGGCCGCAAAAATAGCGCTAACCAGGTCCACCCTCGGTGTCCCCCATTCAGGCGATCTGTTGGTGGATAACCTTACAGGGTGGTTGAATTCGGCAATCACTGATCCTAAAGGAGAATTTGCGCAAAAGGCTAAAGGCATAGACTACACTGGGGTCTGGAGCGAGTGGAGCTTACTTTTGGGCTCAGTTGACAAACCGGAGTTCGTGCCCGCGTTGTCTTATTTGTAGCCCCTGTCCATAGATGAAATAGTGGTTCATGCGGCCCTCTCCCGATTGGGATTGGCCGTCACTTCGTTGATCTGATAGTGGGCTCAATACTTTGAAGTTATTTATCATCTTACCTTGTTAACGACCTTGATTTATTGCCCGAAGAGCTATGCGATCAACGACGCCCGGCGCAATCAGCTTCAACCACTGGCCTGTTCGACCCCGAAAACTCATAATTAGTTCTCGTTTTCGCTTTTCCATGGCTTTAACAATCATTTCAGCGCAAGTCTCAGCCGACATGACTTCCTTTTCCCGCACTGGGCTTGATCCTAACGGCCGACCGTCTGGACCAAGCGCACGTTCACGGACTTCCGAAGACACAAAATCAGGATAAATCATCGTCACCCCGATCCCATATTCGGCTATTTCAATGCGCAACGAGTCAAAGAAACCGGCCATGGCATGTTTGCTGGCCGCATAGGCGCTTCGGGTTGGGACTCCTGCCTTTCCCGTCAGGCTGGAAATAGCGACTATCTGACCCTTTGCCTGTTTCAGGTATGGCAGAGCATGGTGTGTACAATAAACACTACCAAAAAAATTTGTCCGCATGATCTGTTCCACTAATCCAAGGTCTTGCAGGTCTTCAAATTTCGCCCACATTGTTATGCCGGCGTTGTTGACGAGCACATCTATTCGCTGAAAGTTTTTTACGGTCTCCTGGATCAGGGCTTCGCACTGAGATTGTTCGCCTACATCCGTTTGAACCGTGATAGCTCTTCCTCCTCGGGCCTGACACTCAGCGCTCACTGTTTCCAAGCGTTCCGCATTTCGAGCCGCAAGCGAAAGCCAGGCTCCCTGCGCCGCAAGTTGATAGGCCAGCTCTCGCCCAATTCCACTCGAAGCGCCAGTAATGACTACTACTTTGTCCTTGAAAACTGAACTGGTCATACGTGATCTCCATCTGAGGAATATTTCAATATGCATGATAAATCAAACTGAGATGATTTACCAATTCATGACACATTGTAGGAAATCTTAAATTTGTTTATCCGACAGTAGGTACTGGGATTCCTCATCCCTTCTCTCCACTGCTGAAGTGAATTAAGATCGTTTTGAGGCTGCGGAGAGATTTCGCGTTTAAAGAACGAAGGAAGTCCCAAAATTCAAAACACAAGCATTAAAGAGCAAGCCCACCGGCTGCTGGACAATCTACCGGATTCGACAACATGGGAAGACCTGATGTATCGAATCTATGTCCAACAGGCCATCGAAGAGGGTTTAAGCGACAGTGACACAGGACAAACGGTGGATGTCGAAGAAGTCCGAAAAAGATTCGGATTATCCTCATGAGGGTCCATTGGACCAATAACGCGATTGTTAATGTTCTCAAAAATTCGAAAGATTCTGATAAAATATCACGGTAGCCGGGCTCGTGACGGTGTGGTCAGTCACAACGTTTATACATGAAGGCTTACCGGAAGCGACTGCACGTTGCAGAGCCGGCACGATCTCTTGGTCTTGCGTCACATATTCGCCGTGTCCCCCAAGTCCCTCAACCATTTTTTCATACCGACGAAGCCCTAATTCAGAACATGTGCATCGGTCTGGTCCGAGACTCATCTCTTGAGAATGTTTAATCATGCCCCAGGCGCAGTCATTATTGACCACGCAAATAATCGGGATATTGTGCCGCACCGCGGTGTCAAACTCCATGCTATTAAATCCGAACGAACCATCGCCGTTTAGAACAATTACAGGTTTATCCGGATGAGCCAGTTTTGCGGCTAACGCAAAGGGTATTCCCGTTCCAAGGCACCCTAGGAGAGAGCCAGCGGTAATCTGTACCCCGGACGGATGCGCGGACTGAAAACCGGCAAGGCCCCAATAGCAGGTGTCTCCTCCATCGGCTACGTAAAAGGCGTCTGTTCCAAAGACTTCCATAATTCGGTCAACCAGTCTCAACGGGTGAATCGGATCTGAGGGTGTGGTTCGCTTTTCCAATTCTGTTGTCATGAATGCTTTGTAAGCGTTTTGCAATGTGTTAAGCCACTGGGAATGATCATTTTTTTTCACTTTTTGTGTTAGCTCACCGAACACCTGTTTGCAGTCACCCACAAGCCCTAAATCTGTTGCTCGGTTACGGTCGATTTCATGTTCTGCAATGTCGATACGCACAACCTTTGCCTGTGGAAAAAGTTTGGTCCCCTGCATCACCCAATTTAGCCTTATTCCCGCCAATACCACCAGATCGGCCTGTGGAAGACCCGTAGTGATTCCTGTAAAACCGCCGTCACTGATGCTCAATGGGTGATTGTCAGGAAGCGTACCCCGACCATTGTTCAGAAGGGCAAACGGCATCCCTGTTTTTTCAATGAACGCCTCAAGTTCCTTTTTGCAGCCACTGAACCCAACGCCACTGCCTCCTATAAACAACGGCTGTTTGGCCGAATCTATAATTTTCACCGCTTCTGATATGGCCACAGGATCCGGACAAAGAGCTGTCTTGTGGTCCCTCTTTGGTGGAAGCGCCACATTTTCCTCATCGGTTTGGATAAAAAGAATGTCTGGAGGGAGTTCGAGGAAAACCGGGCCTGGTCGTCCGGAAGTGGCCTGCTTAAACGCCAGGGAAAGATATTCGGGGATACGCTTGATATCATAGCATGTGGCGCACCACTTGGTTACGGGTTTCACCATGTCGATTTGATTCATCTCCTGAAGTGCGCCGGTCAGATCATCACGAATCGGATGTCGGCCGCATAAGACAACAAGGGGCGCACTATCCAGATATGCGTTTACGATACCTGTTAGAGCATTGGTAAAACCCGGGCCTGCAGTAACCAAGCAGACACCTGGTTCATTTTTGTATATAGACCAGGCGTGAGCCATCATTGCAGCCGCCTGCTCATGGCGAACATCAATAGTGCGGATCCCATATTTGTTTAGACCATCTAAAATGTTTTCAATATGTCCACCAGACAGAGTGAAGACCATTTTTACATTTTGAATTTCCTTGAGATATTTTGCGGCAAGATGCCCTCCATAAATTTTACCCATGCTTTCCTCCTTGAAAAATAATACTCAAATCATCTCTAAACGCATGATCGACGCTCTATCTTAAAAACAAAGAGATTTACAGCGCCAGTTTGATAGCGTCTTCAAACCACTGGGCATAAAGACTCATCCCAATGACTTTTAATTTTCCTTGAGCCGCCGCTTTGAAGGATGCGTCGCCGCTCTTGCTCGTCATCACGGAAAATGCGGTATTCGGGTCTTTCCATACAAGGGCAACGTCAAAATCATTGGTATTGCCGGAGACAGAGTGAAATTTACCCTTGTCAAATACAAAGAGCCGTGCAGGCGGCCCGGCTTCTGTTTTGATAAGAATTTTTACTGATGCGTTAGCAATGTATTTTTTAAATTTGGAGTTAGTCACAGAAGCAATTTTCAATGCTTGAGCCAGGAAGAAAAGCAGGAACGATAATTTCATGGTTCTATCCTTTTCTAAAAAGTCACAATGGTCTTCATTGCGCCGTGCACTGACTTTTTTAGATTTACTTCGATCATGGTTTCGTAATCTTCAAGAGCAAATTTGTGTGTGACAAGTTTGTCAGCCGAAATCAATCCAGAAACCATAAAGTCAATAGCTATATCGAACACATGCCGTTTTTGTCCTTTATATGTTACGGCTCCGGATCCATACACTCCTTGAATCGATTGAAGTTTCAGCCATAGCGGCGTCAGGTCCAGCTTTACATCCCCACCGATCCTTACAATACTGAGCTTCCCCATGGTTTTCAGGAGCCGCATCCCCATATTCAATGTTTTCGAAGACGCTACAGTGTCGTAGATGCGGTTGAATCCACCCATTGTAATTTTCATGCCGAGTAAGGGCTGGTAAACCTTTGCGCCAGTTATATCGGCTGTATAGTCAAATGCTTTAGTCGCAGGGATGATGACGTTGGCGCCTGATTCAAGCGCGTGGTTCGCAGCATGGACAGCCGGCTCAATAACCGAAATGTGGCAGTCCGGCACGAGGGCCCGGACGGACTGAACAAGAAGGTTGCCAATAACTCCTCCACCGATTACCAGAATTTTCTCGCCGGCCTCCGGCATGTTGTCAAAAATTGACTGGAGAGCGACAGCGGCAGGTTCTGTCATGACCGCGGATTCGATGGAAAGGGAATCAGGAACATTGAACAACTGGCTTTTGTGCGCAATGACTATTGGCGCAAAACCGCCGTTGAGTTGGTTAGTTATACCGATAAACATGCCAGGGGGCAGGTCCCCCTGAGCAAAATTGTCACAATTTGCGGGCCTACCAGCCATGCAGCTCTGACAAGGGGATGAAATACCGCGGGCTTCGCATGAAAGTGTCGGATTGATGACCACCCGGTCGCCAGGTTTGAATAATTCAAC
>JARLHM010000077.1 GCA_031292235.1 Syntrophaceae bacterium
GCAACGGTTGAACCTAAAATAGATGATCAGTCTGCGATTTATGTGTTGGATGGAGGATTTGTAGGAAAACTTAGAGTTGACCTGGACCAACTCGACAAGAAAGAGTGATCAATTAGCCATGAGCGGACCTCTGCCATCTTCGTCAATAGTGACAAGCCCGCCAGGATAATTCTCTCGTCACGTAGTTGCAGTCTGAATTGGTAGTTTTTTCCCTCCATTGCTGCGCAATATGACCATGATCGCGGTCAGAGCGGCAGGTGTCACACCAGAGACGCGTGACACCTGCCCTATTGAATTAGGGCGTACCAGACTCAGCCGTTCTTTCAATTCACGGGACAATCCGGGGACCGATCCATAATCAAATGTTTCCGGAATCACTACTTTCTCCAGTTTGGCCAACTGTTGAGCTTCGCGTTTTTGCCTGCTTATGTACCCCTCATATTTTAGTTCTATTTCAATTTGAGACTGAAGCTTTTCGTCTAGGGAAACATTTTCCCAAATGCCCAGTTTTGCCAGATCAGAAAATTTGATTTCCGGTCTTTTTAGAAACTTGGCGGCCGACATTGTTTCACGTATCTCCGATCCACCACGGGAAAGGACCACCTCGTTGAGTTCCGCTGATGGTTTGATCCTAACTTCATTGAGTTGTCGTAAATAATCTGTTAGGTTCTTTTTCCTCAGCTCAACAATCCGCAATGTCTCGGCGTTCACCAAACCTATTGATGCGCCCCTTTTTACTAAACGCTCATCGGCGTTATCTTCTCTCAGCAAGAGTCTATGTTCGGCCCGCGAAGTGAACATACGATACGGCTCAACCACTCCTCGGGTAACCAGGTCGTCTATCATGACCCCGATGTACGCCTCGGACCTATCCAATATCATTTGAGGTCTACCTACTAACTTGAGAGCAGCGTTGATACCAGCCATCAAACCCTGGGCGGCAGCTTCCTCATAACCTGAAGTCCCATTGATTTGGCCGGCGAGATAGAGATTGTCCAGGATTTTAGTTTCAAGGGTAAGCCTAAGACATCTCGGGTCAACGTAATCGTACTCAATCGCATAAGCCGGGCGTACGATTTCGGCTTCTTCCAGCCCCGGGACCGTATGTAGTAGCGAGTATTGCAGGTCGGCAGGTAAAGAATTACCCAAACCCTTGAGATAGATTTCTGTGGTGTTGAGACCTTCCGGTTCCGCTACTACAGGATGGCTCATTCGGTCGGGGAATCTGGTAATCTTATCCTCGAGCGAAGGGCAATATCTTGCGGGTCTTCCCTTAATGGCCCCTGAGTAGAGAGATGACGTTAGCAGATGTTTGCGGACAAATTCGTGCGTCTCCTTAGAAGTATGTGTTCTGAAACAGGACCTGGTTGGTCTGTTGATCGATTGTGTTTTCATTGAAAACGGATGAATCTCCGGATCACCCATGTCTTCCGTCATTACAGAGAAATCGATGCTCGATCTTTTGATTCTAGGGGGTGTCCCGGTTTTAAAGCGGCCACACGGTAGGCCAAGCTTTCTCAATTGCATTGCCAGTCCAATCGAAGGGAACTCCCCTGCCCTGCCGGCTTTGTAACTCACCGGCCCAACATGTATTGTGCCGTCGAGAAACGTTCCGGTGGCAAGTATAACGGCAGAGGCCGTTACTTCATACCCTGTTCGTTCCTGTACCCCACAACATTTGGAATTCCTAATAATTAGGCTATCTACCATCTCCTGACGAATTAGGATGTTCTCCTGGCCCTCGATGGCCGTCCTCATTGCGATTGAATAGTCCAGCCTATCGCATTGCATCCGTGACCCGCGTACAGCAGGCCCTTTACTAACACCCAGCAGTTTGTACTGAATGCAGCTCTTGTCAGCCGCTACACCCATTTCGCCTCCGAGGGCGTCAACTTCCTTCACCAGATGACCCTTGCCTATGCCGCCAATGGATGGATTGCACGGCATCAGGCCGATAGTGTCAACGTTGAGCGTGTAGAGCCATACGTTTAACCCCATTCGAGCAGCAGCGAGGGACCCTTCACATCCGGCGTGCCCGGCGCCTACGACTATGATATCAGTCTCATTCCAATTCTTCATAACTTCAGTTCATTTCCAATAATTGCGTCTTGGATCTTAATATCTGTTTTGAATCGAATTTGGCAAGTAATAGACCAGGACGAATTTAACTCATCGCATACACTAGAATGTTTTCACTCTTATCACAACAACTCAGCTCCATTTGCGATTATTCTTTACAAATAGTTTCGATATGTTATAAAATTAGGCCCTCTTTATAGGCTGTTCGAGTTACATGCTAGATTTTTTGTTGCAAATGAGGAGATCGTGATGAAATTCCAGAATCTAGGGTTGAAGACCAAGATTATCGCGACAGCGACTATACCTGTTTTGCTGGCGGTTATCCTTGCAACAATCGCAGTCATGAGTCTCAGAGAATTACTCACGCTCGTGGATCGCTCGAACCGTTCGTATAAAGTTATAAATATGGCCATGAAGACTCAGGATAACGCTCACGACATGCGCTCCGCTCTGGAAGGTTTCCTGTTGTCTCGAAAAGAAGCCGCTCTGGCGCCATATAAGGACGCTCGAAAAAAGTTGTCAAAACATTTCGATGCCTTAAAAATCGAATCCATAACGCCGGCCCAGAAAACGGCGGTCTCTGATGCGCAGGAGTCTATGGATTCCTGGGAAAAGGAAACAGTAGAACCGTCAATTCGTTTGAAACGAGCAGTCAAAGGCAGCGAAGACTGGGACAGGTTCGACCAGGCGATGAATACCTTTGAGGCTAAGGAATTTGAGGCCTTGGCTCAAAGCGAGACCGACGGCCATAGGAGTGAGTCCTTGACCGAGAGAATCATGATCTTGGGAGCAGTTTTCCTGGTTATTATGACATTTCCCCTGTGTTACGTGCTTGCCAGGTCTATGACGAGACCGCTCGCCCAATCTGTAAACCTTGCCGAAGGAATAGCTCGAGGTGATCTTTCTCAAACCCTTGATGTTATGACCAAGGACGAAGTTGGGACCTTAGGAAATGCTTTAAATCATATGGTGGGTTCTCTGAGAGAACAGACCCAAAAAACAGCGGAAGGAGCGAACGTCCTTGCGTCGTCCGCCGCAGAAATCTCGTCCAGTGTCGCGCAGCTCGCTTCTAGCGCTACCGAAACATCATCCGCAGTCACGGAAACAGTCTCGACTGTCGAAGAATTGCAGCAGACCGCTAAGCTTTCGAGCGAAAAGGCCAAAAGGGTCGCAGAGAGCGCCCACCAGGCGGCCCAGATTGCCGACGCCGGAGAAAGGGCCATCGAGGACACGGTCCAGAAAATGACCACGATTAAGATCGAAATGGAATCCATCGGCGAAACAGTTCAGAGACTCAGTGAGCAGGGACAGTCAATTGAAGAAATAGTCAATTCCGTTCGTGATCTCGCGGATCAATCCAATCTGCTCGCTGTAAACGCATCCATTGAAGCCGCCAAGGCTGGAGAACTCGGCAAGGGTTTCGGTGTAGTGGCAGGCGAGATCAAAACATTGGCCGATCGATCTCGGGAAGCGACTGAACAAATTAGATCAATATTGGAAGACACCAGAAAATGGATCGCAGCAGTGGTCATGGCTACAGAACAGGGGAACAAGGCCGTAACCAGCGGCGTCCGGCAGTCCACACTGGCCGGTGAATCGATTCGGTCCCTGTGCAAGAGCGTCTTGGAATCCGCTGAATCGGCCACTATAATTCAGGCTTCCAATGAACAGCAGGCCGTAGGGGTAGACCAAGTCTCCAATGCGATGGCATATATCGACCAGGCTGTCAGACAGAATGTGGCAGGCGCCACTCAGCTTGAGGAAGCGGCAAGACAGATATCCGAATTGGGTATCTCTCTCAAGGAATTAGTTGAGCGTTACAAAATGTGACACCTGGTTAAGAGGCCTGTCTTCAACGCAAGAACAAACATCAAAGCCTTCAAAATTACTTCTATCCTTAATCATCCAATGTTTGATTCGTGAAGCTCGAGCCTGACCTGTCTAAAACACGGTGGAAAAGAATCGGCATAACGATTAGTATAAGTGGAATTTGGACAATGAGCCCGGAGATGATGGCAATCGCCAAGGGTCTTTGCATTGCGGCGCCTTGACCGATACCGAGAGCTAACGGTAATAACGCCACTATCGCCGCAAAAGTTGTCATGGCTATTGGTCGCATCCTGTTGATGCCCGCCTCTACAAGCGCATCTAGAGCATTTATCCCTGACGTTCGCAGATCCTGGTATTCGGAGAAATAGAAAATCGCCACTTCCGTTACAATGCCCACTACCATAGTCATGCCCATCATGGAAGTGATGTTCAACTCCGTCCCCGTCACCCAAAGGCCTATAAACACGGCGCTGATAGCCAGAAGCGGCATCCCCATTATGGCTATTGACACACGAAATCGTTCATAAAGAAAGAGGAGCAAGAGGAAAACAAGGACTACTGCGGCCGCAAAGACCATGATCAAACCACGGAAAGCGATCCGCTGTTGCCTGTAAAGGCCACCAAGCTCGTAATAAACCCCTGTTGGAATTAGCCCCGCCTTTGACAACACCTGCTGGACATCGTTAACAGTAGACCCCATGTCACGGCCGCTGATACGACCAGTTACCGCCAGCATTCGTTTCAGGTTGTCGCGGTTTATTTGAGGTTGCCCTGAAACTATCTTTACCAGGGCCACACGTTTGAGTGGCAACCAATGACCATCCGACGCCTGCAGCTTAAGTTGCGAGAAATCATCTGTCGTACTCCTCAAACCCTTTGGGACCCAAACCCTTATGCCAATGAGTTTTTCCTTTTTCTGCACTTCAGTGGCGACCAGCCCGGTCAAGTAGGTACGAAGCTGCATTGTAATCATTTCCGGGTCCATATTTTCCAGCGCAGCGCGATCTCGGTCCACCTGAATTTCTAAAGCGTCACCGGCAAACACAATACCGTTTCTCACATCTACCACACCAGGGATATGGCCAATTCTTTCAGCTACATCGGTAGCGGATTTCATGAGGATTTTGGGGTCGTCTCCATATAATTTTATCTCTATGGGCTGAGGCACGGCGGTTAGGTCCCCGATAAGGTCCTCCATGAGCTGCGCCATTTCGACTTTCAATCCTGGAACACGTTCCCCAATTTCATGCCGCAAATGGTCCATGATTTCTTCGATCGTGTTTCTTGGAGGTGGCTTCAGTCTGACAAACAGATCACCCGAATTTGATTCAGTTATTCCTCCACCAAGCTGCGCTCCGGTACGCCGAGAATATGAAACGACTTCACGAGTAGCTCTGAGGATATTTTCCAACTGACGAACAAGTCGATCCGTCTCATCCAGAGATGTCCCCGGCGCAGTACGATAGTCTATCACGAACCCCCCTTCGTCCATGGCCGGCATAAATCCAGAGCCCACATTTCGATAACCAAGGTAACCGACCAGAAGAAAAGGGACCACACCCACAAGCAGGACCCAGGGTCTCACCAAAATTGAATTCATTAAATATCGATAACCCGAATGGAACCAGTGGGTTATCTTACCAATATCCTCGATTTCCGTTTCCCTTTTTCCAATAAGATGTGAAGCGAGAATAGGAATAGCGAACCAGGCCACAAAGAAGGAAATCACAAGAGCGCAGACCATTGTAAGCGACAACGGTTTGAAGAATGCCCCGGTTACTCCTCCCAGAAAGGCCAATGGCAGGAACACAATCACAGTTGAAGATGATGATCCGATTAATGGTGTTGCAAATTCTCGCGCCGCCTGCCTAACAAGTTCTTGAACATCATCTGTCCCGGCCCTTAGTCGTCGCACTATGTGCTCTATCATAATTGTAGCGTCGTCCAGGATCAGGCCTACAGCGGCAGCCATCCCTCCTAGCGTCATAATATTGAAGGTCATGCCCAACATGTAAAGAAATAGAATTGTGCTCGCTAGCACGACTGGAACAGTTATAACCGCGAGGAAGGTAACCCTCAAGTTTCTCAGAAATATGAACAGAACAACAGCCGCAAGCCCCATTCCAATAATGATTGTGTCTCTGACGCTGGCGGACGATTCCGTTATGAGCTGACTCTGGTCGTACCAATTACTTATTGTGATACCCTTCGGGAGATTCTTCTTAAAGCGCGCCAAATCTGTCTTGATGGCGTTGACTATCTGGACCGTGTTGCCTGCCGGTTGCTGGTAAATTTGTAGTAAAACAGCCTCATGGCCGTTGGCGGTAATTTTTTGCCATTGGGGAACTGTAGATGGTTCCACCGTGGCCACGTCCTCCAATTGCACTAAACCGTTATCCCCACTTCTGAGAATCGTTCGGCGCACTTCAGCTATGCTCCTCAGACTGGTGTCCGACAGTACCAGGAATAGCTTGTAGTGGTCTTCCATACGGCCGACTACCTTTAAGACATTGCCGGCTGACAGCGCCTGCACAACGTCCTGAATCTTCAAGCCATAAGCCTCTAAATGCGCAAGATCTACTTTGACCCTGTATTCGGCTGTCTTTCCACCCAACACGCCGATACGAGCCACTCCGTCTATCGCAGAGAGAATCGGCGTCAACTGAAACTCGGCAATGTCTCGCAACTCTACAAGAGTATGGTCCTTAGATGTGAGGCTATAGGCGGTCACAGGAAAGACCGTGGAGTCCATGCGGCGCGCAGAAACAACAGTTCCCGTCGGCATGTTAGGGAGAATACGATTGATGGCCAGCTCTACTTGCAAAAGGGCTAGGGCCATATCCTGCCCCCAGTTGAAATTGATGGAGAGTTCCGCGCTTCCCCGACTGGTTGTGGAACGTATGCTATGTAACCCGGCGACGGACCGCACCGCCTGTTCAGCAGGGCGAGTAACCGATATGACCATTTGCTCGGCGGGTCGGTCTCCCGAATCAACGTTGACGACTATGCGTGGGAAATTTACATTTGGAAAAAGCGCTACCGGTAGTATCAGTGCAGTAAGCGCGCCGCTTGCCGACAGAACAAGTAACAAAAATATTATCGACCGACGGTGCCCTGAAGCCCAATCCACAACGCTCATCGGGCCCCCTTTCTCACCCCCATGCCATCTTTCAGCTCGTAGTTACCCAGCGTTACAACTTCCTCACCCTCTGTAACCGATCCGCCGATAGCAACAAACCCGTCTTGCCATCCCTTTACGTCAACCACAACTCTGTGAGCCCTACCTTCGCTCACTACAAATATAAATGAGACCCCATGGTCCTTTAAAACAGCGTCACGTGGGACAGATAGAGACGAGAAACTTGAAAGTATGATAACGCCTTTCATAGTTAATCCCAAAGGAAGGTCACTGGAAGAGGGTAATTTAAGACTAACCAGAACTTCTACAAGTCTGGTAGAAGGATTAATCATCGCATGAACTTGATTGACCTCAGCCCTGAATTTGACGTCAGGCTCAAAAACAGGACTAAGTGTGACCAACATTCCCTTGTGAACCTTGTTAGCTTCTTCAGGCTCTACACCCAGCAGGACTACCACCGAATCTCTGCGAGCCAATGACACAACATTGGCGCCTGCCTGAATAAGGTCTCCCTCATTCACATTGAGCTTAATTACAACCCCGGCAAAAGGCGCCTTCAATGTTTCCGTCAATTGGGCGGTCCCCAGTTTTCGCTGAGCTTCCAGTTGCGCCTCCGCGTCAGCCAAATTTTTTCGAGCGCTTGCAACCTGTTCGCGAGTGGTTAACTGGCTTTTAAACAATTCCTCTTCTCGGTTCAATTTGCTTCGAGCATATTCGAGAGCGGATACGGCCTTCTCATAATCCATGCTCGCATTGGCCGAGGTTTGAAACTTTAGTAATGGGGACCCCGCTTCAACCAACTGACCTGATCGGACCCATACAGTGGTGATTACTCCAGCTCGAGGCAAATTGATACTCGTTACTGACGATGAGTCGGGTTTTGTTCTGCCATATGTGGTTATTGTAGACGTGAAAGACATCTCTTTGATTAAAGCGGTTTCCACTAGAACTGAGGGTCCGGCTTCCACAATAACAGACGGAAGAATACACAAGAGAAAGAGCCCTGCGAATAAGCGCCAGCACAAGGCTAGAAATCCTCTCATATTAGACCTAACCTTTCTATCCTTGGTCCGATCCAACCTGGTTGGCCAATAAGGTATCCAGGGTAATTTCCGACTCCCACAAAGCTTGCATCAGGTCGATCACTTTCAACCTCTTGTTCGCCAATGTGTTTTCCATATTTATATACGTCAAAGAAGACATGTTTTGGGCCGCATAGGCCCTTCGAGCCTCCTCAACCATCCGCGCCAGCGTAGGGAGATTTTCTTGTAGCTCATTTAATTGCCGTCTCAGCATAATTTGATTTGTCCAAAGTAAATCTACTTGCTGTTGAGTTTGGTCGATTCGTGCCTGATACTCCTGTAGGAGTTGTTCTCTGGTAGCCTTTTCAACTGCAATCTTACCTCGATTACCGTTAAATATGGGAACGGAGATCGTGGTGTCATGTCCGACTGTATGAACATCGGTATCGTCTCGGGCCTTTACTATTCCAACATCCAGGGATGGAAATTGGCCAAGCACGGCTTCATAAACTTTTGCTTCCTGACTGTCATAACCGGCCTTTAGCGCCATAAGATCAGGCCGTCGGTTAGGAAGCCCGTTGAGTGACTCATCCAAAGCCTGCCTGTCAGAACCAGGAGGCAGAGGGGACGGAACGAGTTTGAGTTGAGCTTCAGGCCATATTCCCAACAGAGCGTTCAGTTCATGATGTGTCTTGTTGACTAAGAGTTCGGCATCTCTTACCTGAGTGTCAGCGTCAATTTTTGCTGTCAGGTCAGTTCCAGTTACGTCGAGCGTCAGGTTACCTTCCTGAAGCGCCCTGGATGAACGGGAATACCTTTTGTCATACAAACCCCGAATCTGCTTTAGGATATCC
>JARLHM010000005.1 GCA_031292235.1 Syntrophaceae bacterium
ACTATAAAGTATTATCAAATATATTGATTCTAATTATATAAAATGATAAAACAAAATTATGTAAAATGGAGCATAAATGGACGAACACAAAACAGTCTGCGTAACATGCGCGTGGCGAGCGGCCTGCAACAAGAAATTTCTCATGGATGGGACGACAACCACCAGATGCCTGGATTATACTCGTGACATTACTCTTGGTGTTCCTGATGATTCAACAGAAGACAGGATAGCGGACACGAAAGATCGAAAAAATGACTGACCTTGTTAAAGATTCTATCAGGGAGATCCTATACAAATCCCTGGAAAAGGTGTTTCCATCGATTTATGGTGTTGACGGTGAACCGAGCGAGAAAAGCGTTGAAGTTTCCAGATCAAAAGACGCGCGTTTTGGTGACTACGCCACAAATGTGGCGCTGACGCTGTCAAAAAAGCTTGGACTAAAACCGAGAGATTCGGCCAGAACAATTTTAGGCGCCATCCCTTTGGCCCCGGATTTTATCGAAAACTGCGAAATAGCCGGCCCTGGATTCATAAATTTTAAAATCTCATCAGCATTCTGGAAGCAAAAACTGACGTCAATACATGATCGAAAGAATCTGTATGGACATGCGAACGCCGCAGACCAACCGCTGGTTCTGATCGAATTTGTGAGCGCCAACCCAACCGGGCCTTTACATGTAGGACATGGGCGCGGCGCGGCCGTGGGTGATTGCCTGGCGCGTCTGCTGCGGTTCCGAGGTTACAAGGTAGAGACGGAATACTATGTGAATGACGCTGGAAACCAAATGAAGATCCTTGGTCGATCCTTGCTGTTAAGGTATCAGGAACTTTTGGGCAAAAACATTGAATTTCCCGGGGACCATTATCAGGGAGATTACATAAAGGAACTCGCCCAAGGACTTAAAGGAACCGCGTTGGGTAATGAGTTGGAGAGTCTTTCCTTTGACGAAGCGTTGCCTTTGGCTTCTGATTTCGCGTGTCACCGCATCCTGGAGGGGATTCAGGAGGACTTAAGAGTATTCGGCGTGAATTTTGACAGGTACTTCAGTGAAAAGAGCCTGTATGCTCAAGACGCGATAAAAAAGGCGCTGGACGAACTCACGAAGCGTGACAAACTTGAAAATCGTGAAGGCGCCATCTGGTTCAAAATGTCCGGAGACGAGGATGAAAAGGATAGGGTATTGGTTCGTGCTTCCGGGGAACCAACGTATTTTGCGGCGGATATCGCATACCACAAAAACAAATTGGACCGAGGCTATGAAAGTCTAGTCGACATTTGGGGATCGGACCACCACGGGTATGTTCCTCGCGTAAAGGCCGGCATGGACGCTCTAGGCTATGCGCCAGATAAGCTACGAGTGATGCTGGTTCAGTTCGTGAACCTGATCCGCGATGGAAAGAAAATTTCCATGTCAACCCGGTCCGGCGAATTTGTAACGCTTAGGGAAGTACTGGATGAAGTTGGAACTGACGCGGCGAGATTTTTCTTCCTCACCAAACGCAGCGATAGTCACCTGGATTTTGACCTTGATCTTGCGAAACGTCAATCTAGAGACAATCCAGTATACTATGTCCAATATGTGCATGCCCGGATTGCGAGTATTTTCAGAATTGCGGTGGAACGAAACGTTGACTCCGACATTAGTGATCCTGATTTGTCTGCGCTGGATCTGCCAGAAGAAGAAGCAATCATGAAAAGTCTTGCCGATTTCCCGGACATGCTGGCTGAAGCGGCCGACGCTATGGAGCCGCACCGGGTGACATTCTACCTGGTGGAACTTTCGGACCTGTTTCATTCTTATTATCATGATAACAAAGTTTTGACTCAAGATGATCGTGTCAGAAAAGCCAGACTATTCCTGGTTGAGGCAGTCAGACAGGTTATCCACAACGGGCTTTCGATACTTGGGGTAACTGCGCCCGATCGGATGTGAAAGTTTTAATGCGAGCGCTCGGAAAGTTACAAAACCAAATTTTTGGAAGACGTCCTTCAAAATCCCTCAGAAAGACGCTTCGCCCATCGGAAAAACCGAAAAATGGGCTTTTAATACTTGGCGTATTGATTACTATTGCTATAATGGTAGGCCTGACCATCTTCAACCTTAGATTGATTCGAGATCAGGTCTGCGCGAATAAACCATCCATTGAAGAATCAATTCCTAAAAAAATCGTGACTATTGTTCCCGAATATGCCGCTGTCGATTCAAAGCCGGAAGACAAACCTTCTCACCCGAACACGGAGGTTACTTTTTACAAACAGTTAAAATGTGAAGATGACGGCAAAAGCTCGGATAACACGTCTCACAAACCCAAGCTCGCGGACACGGAGAACAAAAGTCCAATAAAAGACAACGGGCGGCAGGAGTCAAAGACCGCAAAAGATGAATCAGGCTTCGCTGTCCCGGCTTTATCAGGTAAAACCTGCCCGGTACCCACAGAAACAAATGTTAGTTCATTGACAGCCAATGCTGGGTCCAAAGTGTATGCCGTCCAGGTTGGCGTATTCAGTTACCCAAAGGTTGCGCAGGAGTGGGCCGAAAAATGGCGCTCAAAAGGTTATCCTGTAGCCTTGAGACCAGTTGCCAGGCCGAACGCCGGCATTCAATATCGACTATTTGTAGGTGAGTTCAATTCAGAACAAAAAGCTGATGAATTCGCCAGGCAACTCAAGGCGAAAGAGGGCGTTTCAGGATTAACTCTTGTGATAAAAAACTGAGCCGGCGCTTGAGAGCCAGCCACCAGATAAAAACAGTGTGGAGCCACTAGCTTGGGGGACAGACCCCACACTGTGACGCGCGAAAAACAGGCTATTTGTTCTTTAAGTTCGCAAGGCGATCAGATAACGATAAATTCTTTGTCTCGGAAGAGCCCGTCACCTCCGCTAACGCAGCCTTGATATTGTCGTCTTGTCCTTCACGTTCGGTGGAGAGCAGTTTGGCTTTCATTTCTGAACCGGCGGCCGCCGCCCTTGCTTCATCCGCCTGGCGATTCATGGCGGCGAGAGCGACCCCTAAACTGTTAGTGTCGTTTTTGAGTCCCGCCATTTTTTGGGCCTTTTCCGCTTTCACTTGTGAGCGTTGACGTTCCAGTTCAGCCCGCTGCATGTCTCTGCGGCCCTTTTCAAGCATATCTTTGGCTTTCTTTACTTTGTCTGCCGTTACCTCGGCGAGTTCCTTCAATTCTTCATAGTAGGATTTCGCTTCTTCAGAATCCTGAAATTCCTTTTCAACATTGGGTTTCATTGACTCAAGTTCAGCCAATAGTTTGTTCAAACTGTTAGAAAGTTCCTGAGCCTTTGAATGATCGCCCGAAGTCTGAGCTTCTTCGAGTCGTTTGTTCAAGAGTTCCGCTGCAGAAAGAAACTTGTCGTAATTTTTTTGTGCGGATTCGGCTTCCGCGCGTTCCCGATCATAATCAGCTCGGGCTTTGCCCGCTTCCGTTGTTATTTTGTCAAGTTCCCGGATCATCTCTTCAATCTCAGCTTGGGACGCTGTCTCAGGGTCCCAAGAGACGATCTTTTGGGTAATGCCGTCCCCTACCTTGCCGAGTTTCTCAGCTCCAAAACTTCTAAGGAATCCGAAAATTCCACCCATATGTAGTCCTCCTGACTGTTTTTCGTTAAATGACTTTTATCGATGTCGGGGCTAGTTCCACGCCGACCATTATTTGAACCGAAGCGCCATCAGATTGATCCACTGCTGATATCATAAGATATTCATCTACATTCTCGTTTACCTGCCTGCCGTAAAGCATTGTTTCATAGGTTATGGTTTCGGTTTTTTCTCCATAAGGATCCAGATAAATTTTCTCAATAAATTTCTCCGGCGGTATTCTGTCAAGCTGAGCGCCAGACGCGTCCGGTTCTAAAACTCGTACAGCGTCCGGATTTTCCCAGACTCTGAAGAAACGCACAGATGTCTTTGTATCGAAAATACTCAAACCAATGTATCCATCTTCTTCAGCCAACCAAAACGCCCAACTAGCAGGGTCTGCCGGAAAGACCTCATCATAGGGCATAAAAAGTTTACACTCTTCAACAACCTTTTTACTGTCTGCCACGATTTGAAGCATATACGGGCCTACCGACGAATCCAAATAGAAGCGGTAAGCCATGGAATCACCAACTGCGAATTTCCCGAATGAAACCACGGAACAATCTGAACCAGGGTATTTGATTAAAAGATCTGAACCGGCAAGAATAAAGTCAACCTCTGGCGCCTCAACAAGGCAGTTGAATCTCAATCCAAGGGGTAAATCTCTGTCAATTCGATCCGAAAAGCTTTTCCCAAAGGATTCTTTGTATTCATCAACCTTTCTTTGCCCTATCTTTTTAAAGATATTCCATGTAGATGCCATTTCTAAATATTAGCCGTCGCTCTTTCGATGGCATTCCTCCCTGTATTTTTTAAAATTTATTTTCAATAAATCCGGATTGTTAACATCATAACTTGTTTCTATTTGACTCCATTTACCAATCTTTCAATTGCTGGACGGGCCTGGTTTATAGCCAAAGAAAGAGCGTCCATCGCCGGAGGGCCATATTGCGACGCCCATTCGGAACGTAAAACCAGGACTGCTTGAACGGCTAGTGTCTTGGTTTCATGACTGAATATCCATCCTTTCTCCAGATAGGGATAAATATTGCCAGGTATACGGACCATAGAGTAAATAGGGTTGCCGTTTTGATCTTTCTCGTTTTTTACACTATTGTCATCCACTGCTACCAGGATCAGCGCTCCCGATTTCTTGGTGGCTTCTTCAGCCTTTTTTAAGAAATCGCTGTTTAGGCCCCCCACAAAAAGCATCAAGGCTCGTGGAGTTTTTTCAACCTCTTTTAGCGCCGTCAAATAATCAGAGTTTACAGTTGGGATTTTCCTATATGTCTCATTCTTTTCGCACAGCGCTTCCCATGTTAGGGCTGAGCCGGAACCTACAGGCCCTATATAGATGACATTTTTCTTGGGATCGAGGTCCCTGATTGATTTTACCCCACTGTCCTTGTTGGCTACCAATTGGAGATATTCGTTAAACAGTGATGTTTGCTCTGATATAAGTTTCTTGCCCGGCAGCCTTTTTTCCATCAGAGCGAGGGCGTCAGACTGAACGACCCCTAGGTCGGCCTTGCCATCAATGAGCATTTTGAAATTGTCTATAGACCCTGGCGATGGAAGCAGCTTGACGTTCAAGCCTTCGGCGTCCTTCTTGAAAATATCGCCAAATTTATAGTACCAGCCACCTTCCTGACCTGTGGCTAATTTTAAAGGCGGCTTTTCCGGTTTTTTCGCTGCGAGGACACCGGCGGCCAGAGCGACGTCCGGTGGAACACCCTTGGGTAGATACCCCGGATCCTTGGGTGTGCCAGCCATCGAATTAACCTGTTTATCAAGTTCGTTCAGCTTAGTTTTGAGGTCAGCGTTGTCCTTGGAGAGGTTTTCCGCTTCCTGGCGCCATTTTTTGTAACCAGGATCATCTGAATGGTTATAAGCGGTGGCGGC
>JARLHM010000078.1 GCA_031292235.1 Syntrophaceae bacterium
CCATACCGATACAATGGATCACAATGATCAAAAAGTCCATTTGACGGTCACACCAAAAGACTGTGCGACTTGTCATCCTGTTGAAGAATCGCAGTTCCAGAAAAATATTATGGCTTTCGCCCACACAAACCTTTCCCAGAACCCCGTGTTCGGGATGCTCATGAAGACAATAAATGGTACCCAGGAGCTTAGTAAAAAGGGTACGACAATTAAGGAACCTGATGAAAAGACGAATTCAGAATCCTGTTACTCCTGTCATGGCACGGAACTTAAAGTAACTGGTAAGAAGGTGCGTTCAACTGACTATGGTGATTTGGAATTCGTTGAATTGTCGGGTTGGCCGAATGACGGAGTTGGCCGTTTAAATCCTGACGGGAGCCGAGGGTCATGTTCTGCTTGTCACACGCGTCATCAATTTTCAATTGAGATGGCGAGAAAACCCTATACTTGTTCACAGTGTCACAAGGGCCCAGACGTCCCGGCATACAAGATTTATTCGGTAAGCAAGCATGGGGTTATGTTTTCATCACTCAACAAAGAATGGGACTTTAAGGCTGTTCCGTGGACAGTGGGAAAAGATTTTAACGCCCCGACGTGCGCAACTTGCCATGTCAGTCTCTTGGTAAATCAGGAACGATCGGTCATTGCCAAAAGGACCCATCAGATGAATGATCGACTTCCATGGAGAACCTTTGGATTGATTTACGCGCATGCTCATCCAAAATCTCCGGACACGTCAATAATTCGAAATGCCGATGGATTACCCCTGCCCACTACTTATTCAGGGGTCCCGGCATCCGAGTACCTTATAAGTCCTGAAGAACAGAAAACGCGGAAAGAAACGTTACAAAATGTCTGTTTGTCGTGTCATACCCCTGACTGGGTTCAAGGTCATTGGGGTCGTTTCGAGAATACACTGAAGACAACAGACGCAATGACTCTTTCTGCTACAAAAATCTTAATGAAGGCCTGGGATCAAAAACTTGCGGATAAAACAAACCCGTTTGACGAGGCCATTGAAAAACAATGGACCGAAGAATGGCTCTTTTACGCCAACTCCACCCGCCTGTCTTCAGCTATGATAGGAGCTGATTATGGCGTTTTTGATCGGGGAAGGTGGTTCATGGGAAAAACTATTCAGGAAATGCTGGACAGGTTGAACTTTCTGGCCGGTTCTAAAAGAAGGTGACTTCAAAAATCATACAGGGAGGTTTTCTTAAAATGGAAAAATTAACATGGAAATGTACAAAATGCGGCTACACCTTAGAGGCTGACCCGGGTGTTATTCCACCAGAAACCTGTCCGGAGTGCAAAGACAAATGTGAGTTTGTGAATGTGACCTGTTACATCCCGGAATGTGGGATGACAGGGCAAGATCCGAGATTGAAAGGATAAGGCCGTCGGAAACATCTGACCAAATTGGATCATAATTGAGAGATGTTATGGGAGTAGACAGGATGGCTCGAGTGGCTTTAGTCGCGTTCAATGGCGAACAGATATGTTTTGTTCATGTGCTTTTGAATGCGCTCGACATGAAAAACAAAGGGTTTGAGGTGAGAGTAGTTATAGAAGGTTCAGCCACGAAACTGATTCCTGATCTGGTTAAAGTGAGTAATCCATTCAATGGTCTTTATAATCAAATAAAAGAGCAGGGTCTTATATTCGCTGTTTGTAAGGCCTGTTCATCAAAAATGAATGTTTTGGAAGAAGTGATGGCAGAAGGTCTGCCTTTAGCAGATGAAATGTCGGGACATCCCAGTTTGGCCAATTGTATTAATGAAGGTTATCAAATAATTACCTTCTAAGATTTTACAACACAGCGATCAACTTTATGAAACTTTGGGAATAGAGTTCACTATGAAGCTTTTAGGAATATACGGCAGTCCACGCAAAGGCGGTAATAGCGATTTTCTTTTGAATGAAGCGCTTAAGGGGGCGAAATCACTAGGCGCTGAAATACAGGCCATTCGCTCTTTTGATTTGACTATTAGTGGATGCCGTGAATGTGGAGGTTGCGACAAAACAGGCAAATGTGTGGTCAGAGACGACATGGATTCCGTCTACCCTCAATTGGTTGAATCTGAAGTTGTAATATTGGCAAGCCCAATGTTCTTTTATGGGATTACTTCCAGCGCAAAAGCGCTGATAGACCGTTGCCAGGCTTTATGGAACAAGCGAATGCTTGAGAAACCGCCGGATCTTAGACGGCGATATGATTCAGGACGAGGGTATTTGATCGCGGTTGGGGCCACAAAGGGGTCCAATTTATTTGAAGGCTCAGAAATGGTGGCCAAGTACTTTTTTGACGCTCTTGACAAGAGTTATGAGGGTGGGTTGTTCGTGCGCTCCGTGGAAGGTAAAGCGGCTGTAATGGAACGATCCGAGATACTAAAGGAAGCTTTTGAGCTAGGTAAAAAGGCTGTAACTGGGGAGAAATTTCACGTAATCAAGTGAAACAAAACGCTAACGCTCAATAAATTTGTTTTAAAATTTAAGACTTTTTGAATTGACTTAAAAGGAGCTAATACAATGGCCAAGGCTCTCATAGTTTTTGCAACAAGGTCCGGCCAGACTCAAAATATAGCGGACCTGGTAGCTGAAGGAATCAGATTTTCGGGGGCGGACGCAAAAGTTATGTCCGCAACTCAATTAACCAAACAGGAGGAGTTGGAAGGGTACGACGCTTACGTGTTTGGGTCGGCAACCTATCACGGGGAAATGATGCAGGCGATGAAAACGCTTTTATTTTTGGCGGCCAAGTTGGACCTCGACGGTAAAGCGGGCGGTTCGTTCGGCGCATTTGGTTGGAGTGGCGAAGCGCCGGACCGGATTTACGATACAATGCAAAACATTCTCAAGATGGACATGGTTGGGGGCCCGTTAAGACTCAAATCGGCTGTAATACAAGGTGGAATGCAGATGGCCCAGGATTATGGCCGGGAAATCGGCAAAAAAATCACCGGGAAATAGAGCTGAAAAACATCACACAGCTTTTCGAAGATTCAGAAACGAACTAGAGGATCTAGCATTAGGCTTTAATTTACAAAAAGGAGTCAAGCAAATGGAAAAATATGTTTGTCAGGTATGTGGTTACGTTTATGACCCAGCAGCCGGAGACCCGGATAATGGTGTAAACCCGGGAACGGCGTTTGCCGACATTCCAGCGGATTGGGTTTGTCCTGTATGCGGTGCCGACAAGGACTCGTTTTCGCCCGAATAGAATGATTTTGGAGGAAAAATTGCGAACAGTTGTTGAGATAAAAAAGGGAGTGCATTGGGTTGGCGCAGTGGATTGGCATGTCAGGGATTTCCATGGCTATTCGGTTAACAAGGGGTCCACTTACAATTCCTATCTCGTCCTTGACGAAAAAGTAACGCTCTTTGACGCTGTAAAGAAGCCATTTAAGAGTGATATGCTTCACAATATTTACAAAGTCATCGACCCCGGCAAAATAGATTATCTGGTTGTAAACCACGTGGAACCCGACCATTCGGGATCTATTCCGGAAATCATAGAAGCGATAAAGCCCGAAAAGGTATTTTGTTCATCCAGGGGCAAGAAAGCGCTATTGGACCACTATCACAGAGAAGATTGGCCTTATGAGGTTGTTGAGTCAGGCCAGGAAATTTCAATAGGAAAAAGGACAATAACGTTCTTGGAAACGCGAATGCTTCATTGGCCGGACAGCATGTTTTCGTACATTAAGGAAGAAGCGCTGCTAATATCAAGCGACGCGTTCGGCCAGCATTGGGCCACGAGTGAAAGATTTAACGATCAGGTTGATAGTTCTGAACTCATGGCGCACGCAGTCAAGTATTACGCAAACATCCTTCTTCCATATTCAGGGCTGGTTCAAAAACTAATTGCTGAAGTCAAGAAGATGAACATTAAAATAGACATGATAGCACCTGATCATGGTTTAATCTGGCGCGACAACCCACTTCAAATTGTTGAAGCCTATGACAAATGGAGTAAACAGGGGTGTAAACGCAAAGCTTTAATCATCTATGACACCATGTGGCACAGCACTGAGATGATGGCCAAGGCTATCGCTGACGGTTTGATCGAATCGGGTATAAGCATAAAGCTTATGAATTTGGCTGCTGATCATAGAAGTGACGTAATTACCGAAATGATTGATTCGAAAGCAGTTATTTTGGGATCTCCTACGCTTAACAATGGAATGCTTCCGAGAATGGCCGATATGCTTTGTTACATGAAAGGATTACGGCCGATTAATAAATTTGGAGCGGCTTTTGGTTCATATGGCTGGAGCGGAGAAGCGGTAAAACAAATTATTAAATCACTAGAAGAGATGAAGATGAAGGTCTTTGGCTCTGGTATAAATCTGCAGTTTGTGCCCAATCACGAAGGGTTAAAGAAGTGTGTCGATCTTGGTCGTGAAATGGGTGCGGCAATAAAGGACGCTGTGCCGGTGTAAAGAGTTGATATTAGGATCTATGGAACAAGGCAATAATGGTGGAGACGCTGACGGGACGAAATCTAAAGAAAAAGGTCCTGGAATTACTCAAGGACCCAAATTTTAGTTCCAGCCTGGAAAAGCTTCGGCAACTACCGTGCCGAACAGTTGTCAATCCATTATTGTCTTTGTTACTAGATCATGACGAATTAGTAAAATGGAGGGCCGTGACGGCAATAGGCGCCGTTGTATCTCTAATGGTAGAAAAGGATGCAGAGGCGGCTCGAGTCATTATGCGCCGCCTCATGTGGAGCCTGAATGATGAGTCTGGAGGAATCGGCTGGGGCGCTCCGGAGGCAATGAGCGAAATAATGGCCCAAAGCAATACAATGGCGGAAGAATATAATTCGATATTAATTTCGTATCTCGATGAACAAGGGAACTTCCTGGAATACGAACCGTTGCAAAAAGGTCTTATCTGGGGTGTGGCCAGACTTGCCACGGCTCGACCCGATCTCATGAAGCCCGCGTCGATGCATCTTCACAAATATCTCAACTCGAATGACGCCTCAATCAGAGGCCTAAGCGCCTTAAGCGTAGGGCTCCTGAAAGCGACACATGAGAGAGATTATTTGCGTGAGCTATTGCATGATCACGCCGAGTTTCAAACGTTCTTAAATAATGAATTAAGTAAATCCAAAGTTTCGGATTTTGCCGTTAAGGCTATTGCTCTTTTGAATGAATGCTAAATATCATAGGGAATATGACAATCCAGCTTTTCATCGGTTTGAAGTAACCAAGACAATTATCTCCTGATGTTGGCAAAAGGAGTTTCCTGTGGATCCTGTATTTCTGTCCCGTTTGCAGTTTGCTGTCGCAACTCTGTTTCACTTTATCTTTGTTCCGTTGACTTTAGGGCTGGCTATCCTTGTGGCCATAATGGAGACCAGGTATGTTCGAACCGGGAACCCTGAATATAAGAAAATGACTAAATTCTGGGGACATATGTTTTTGATCAACTTTGTCGTCGGGGTTGTGACCGGTATAACATTAGAATTCCAATTTGGAACAAACTGGGCGAGATATTCAAAATATGTCGGTGATATATTCGGCTCAATATTAGCCATTGAGGCTACTATGGCGTTCTTTTTGGAATCGACTTTCATCGGCGTATGGTTTTTTGGTTGGAACAAATTGAAACCTAGGACACATGCGGCATGCATGTGGCTTGTGGCCATCGCGTCCAATCTTTCAGCCTATTGGATTATTACTGCTAACGCTTGGATGCAACACCCAGTTGGTTACGAGATACGAGGCGGGAGGGCAGAATTAACTGATTTCTTGGCTGTTATCACTCAACCTTACGCAATAACAAACTATCTGCACACAGTCTTTGCCGGTTATATAGTCGCAGGTTTTTTTGTTATGGGAATCAGCGCCTATCATCTGCTAAAGAAAACTGAAATCAGTTTTTTTACGAAATCATTCAGAATAGCGCTTGTGTTCTCTTTGATTTTTTCTATTGGCGAAGTTTTCATGGGTGACATAAATGGAAAAGAAGTGGCCAGATTGCAGCCTGAGAAGCTCGCCGCTATGGAATCTCAGTGGGAGACTCAAAAGGGGGCTGATTTCTCGCTTCTCCTAATTCCTGACGAAAAACATGAACGAAACGCTGTCGAATTATTCAATATCCCAAAATTTTTGAGTTTTCTAGCAAAAGGCGACTGGAACGCGGAAATAAGGGGCCTTAAATCATGGCCTCCGGCTGACAGACCTCCAGTAACCGCAGTTTTTACGTCTTTTAGAATAATGGTCGGCCTAGGTTTTCTCTTTATCCTGCTCACCATAATCGGGTGGTTCAAGAGAAATAAGCTGGAGTCGAGCCCCATATACTTGAGGATTATGCTCTATTCAATCCCTTTGCCGTATATTGCGACCCTGTTGGGATGGATTGTCACTGAAGTTGGACGCCAGCCCTGGATCGTATACCGTGTGCTTAGGACCGCTGACGCAAGTTCTCCAATAGCGGGGTCCCAAGTCGCAGTATCGCTGGCCGCATTCATCATTTTATATTCAGGGCTCGGAGCCATAGCTATCTGGTTGATGGCTCGCCATGCGAAACATGGACCCGAAACCATTTGATAACCATTGAGATCGTTGATTCGAGTTGTCAATTTTCAAATTGTAACCGGTTGGATTGAATAGAAAGGCAGACTGAACATGCTTGAAACAATATGGTTTTTATTATGGGGATTGATTTGGGGAATTTATTTTATGCTTGACGGGTTTGATTTTGGTCTCGGGACTTTGCTGCCTTTTATTGCCCGGAGCGACAAAGAAAAGAGAGTCATTTATAACGCTATGGGGCCATTCTGGGATGGTAACGAAGTTTGGCTCATAACCGCAGGAGGAGTGACTTTTGCGGCATTTCCGACTACTTACGCTGTTATGTTCAGCACCTTATATACTCCATTGTTAATGATACTCTTTGCTCTAATAATTCGAGCGGCGTCCCTTGAGTTTAGGAACAAAATAGCGAGCCAATCCTGGAAGTCCTTTTGGGACGCTTGCCTGTTCATAGGCAGCTTTACCCCCGCTTTATTGTTCGGTGTGGCATTCGCTAATATTTTTCAAGGTATACCATTTGACAAGAACTACGTATTTCAGGGAAATCTGTTTACGTTGCTCAACCCTTATGGCCTCCTCGGAGGCGTTTTGTTTGTAGCTCTTTTCCTAGTTCATGGATCAATCTGGTTGGCGATCAAATCCGATGGAAACCTACACGTCAAAGCCAAGGCCGCCGCATCCTCAATCTGGATTTTCCTGTTAGTTGTTGCAGTGGTGTTTCTTGGTTATACATGGTTTGCAACCCCCCTGTATAAGAACTACCTCAGTAACCCAATCTTGTTTATTCTCCCGCTAATTACAGTATTAGCTCTGCTTGCGACGCGTTTATTTATATTCCAGAATGCATTTTGGAAGGCATGGATAGCGTCGAGCTTAACCATATTGACAGCAGTCCTGTTTGGGGTCGTAGGACTTTTCCCAAACATGTATCCGTCCAGTATTGATTCGACACTTAGTCTTACAGCCTTTAATTCGTCTTCCAGTCCTCTTACCCTGAAAATTATGCTTGGGGTTGTTCTGGTTATGGTCCCAATCGTGATCGCATACCAGACTTGGGCTTATCACCTGTTTAGTGGGAAGATTGATGAAGCTATGCTGTCTTCAAAGGAATCTTATTAGTCAATTGGGCCACGAACTTTTTTAAAGCTGTATTGGATTAATGAAAGGAATTTGCATGACTGAAAGAAAAGGACTGGTGACTTTTAAAGGCAATCCTTTGACTTTAATAGGAAAAGAAGTCAAAGTCGGAGACGCGGCGCCTGATTTTACCGCACTAGCCAATGACCTCTCTCCGATAAGCCTATCATCATTTAAGGGCAAACCTCTAATCATATCTTCGGTTCCTTCCCTGGACACGCCGGTTTGTGACATGTCCACGCGTCGATTCAACCAGGAGGCTACTGCGTTAGGTAGCGACGTGACTATCTTGACAATCAGCATGGATCTCCCGTTTGCTCAGGCTAGGTGGTGCGGAGCCGCGGGCGTGCAGAACATCATGACACTATCGGACCATAGAGACGCTTCTTTTGGCATGGCTTACGGATTGTTAATCAAAGAACTTCGATTATTGGCTAGGGCCGTGTTTGTCATTGATAAGAACGGGAAAATTCAATATCTTCAACTTGTGCCCGAGGTAGCTCAAGAGCCGGATTACGATGGGGCCCTTGATGCTTTGAAAAAAGTCAAATAGGAATTTTGTGAGTGACGTAGTAAAAACATTTCGGGAGGCTTAGTTTATGAAACAATGGAATTCGGTAGGTGAGATTCTGGATTTTGCTATCGTTAATGAACAGCAGGCCCATGACTTTTACGACGATCTGGCCGGTAAAATGGACCGCCCGTGGATGAGCCAAATATTTAAGAACTTTGCCAAAGAAGAACTGGGTCACAAAAAGAAACTGGAAGATATCAAGGCCGGCAAGAAATGGGGTCCATCCGAAAAGAAGGCACTGGATCTACAGATAGGTGATTATCTAGTCGCCGATCAACCTGGTCCACAGATGGACTATCAGCAAGCTTTAATCCTGGCCATGAAAAAAGAAAAGAAGGCGTTCAGGCTATACACGAATTTGGCGGAAACCTGCGGAGACGACAACCTGGAAAAGGTCTTTCTGGGTTTGGCGCAAGAAGAGGCTAAACATAAACTGAGATTTGAGATCGAATATGACGACTATATCATGACGGAAAATTAACAGACTCCGCAAATAGTGGTTGTCCTTGGTGTGTGCGCCATGGGTAGTATTCTAATGAGGTATTGACTCATGGCGTTCCATATTATTGCTGGTTTTGCTTTACAACTCGAATTGCAAGGGTTTGGTTTTTGTCAGGAAGAGTTTCTTTTCAAAGCCTCTGGCGACGAAGGTCAATGCTATTAAGTAGATTCTAACGGAGATTTGATGACAAAATTTAAATTGCTCACCGCTGCTGTTTCTGCAATGGCATTGATATTGGTTCTCGTATGGATTCAGGGAGGTTTTCACCACAAAGTCCCTGCAGGCGAGACAAAACTCCCTAAGGAACAGATTGCCAACGTAAATACCTTCAAGGCTGAAAAGGTTGAGACGTCTGGTGAAGTGACCGTCTCTGGAACCGTGTTAGCTCGAGATACAGCCAAAATCGCCGCACGGGTAGGTGGCTATGTCACAGAGTTAAAAGTTGACGCTGGCAGCACGGTAAAGAAGGGAGATCTTCTGCTGAAAATAGAGGCCAGAGAATTGGAAGAACGCTCGGCCCAAGCCAAAGCCGCCTTGGAAAGCGCCAAGGTGGACATGGAAAAAACGAAACAGGATTTCGAGCGTTATAAAGTATTGTTTCAGGAACAGGCTATAGCCAAGAAGGAATACGACGATGTTTCGGCTCGTTATGAAATGGCGCAAGCTTCGGTAAACAAGGCAAAATCAGCGTTGGCAGAAGCTCAAACATTTCTGTCATACGAACTCGTAACAGCTCCTTTTGATGGGATTGTTTCTGAAAAAGATGTCAACCAGGGTGATCTAGCCGTAGTCGGTAAAGACCTGTTGACAATTTACAATCCCAAAAGTCTTGAAATGGTTGCCGCAGCCGGTGAACAATACGCACCTTTCCTTTCTATCGGTTCGCCGGTCATAGTAACTGTGCCATCGTTGAACATCAAAGAGAACTGTTCTATTAGGGAAATAGTTCCCCAGCGGGACGAAAAAACAAGAACGATCACAGTTAAAGCGCCTTTACGTGACACGGAGAAGATGACGCCAGGATTGTATGGCACAATGAGCTTCAAGACGATGTCTTCGCCGGTAATTATAATCCCCGCGATTGCTGTCAAAATTGTGGGCCAGCTCGAAACTGTGCGTGTGTTAGATAATGGAGAAATCAAAACCAGGCATATCAGGACCGGTAGGACTTTGGATGATGGTAAAATAGAAATTTTGTCAGGATTGGAACCTGGAGATGAAGTAGTCGTAGACTAACTCTTATTTTCGCATTGGGTCAATATTGGACATGTCCGGGGCGCTATGGGCTAACTATAGTTTTGCACTCTTGGCATCAATAGACTGAAATTGCTAATGAATCTCGCGAGAATCACCGACGTTCCTGCCATGGACGGTTTGGCAACAAACTGAGGAGGAACGCCAATGCCTAAGCGAAATCTGCCACAATCATTTCTGTCAAACGGTCAATGGAATAGCTCATCAAGCATCTGATTAAGGACGGAGCGAAAGTAGCGTATCATGGTCGGAGGTGGGAAGTTCATGTGGCATCGGCCTTTCCCTTGGCTCGACACTACCAAGCTGTTTTTGGGTGAAGGCCAAGCAGGTCTGATTGACGAAGGGGCGGAGGGTGAGGTACGCTGAGACAACGAAACTACAGGCATTTTCATCAACGCGACGACGGCTCTGCCGTCCTTCTGTCGCCAGAGAGACCGTCCCGAGGTCTTTTTCGATGTCAGGGGAACATTGTGGAGACCGAATTCCGGGGCAGATGCCCAAGAACCACTAGACTGGGGCATAATTCCGGGTCAAGACCCTTGAGACGTTGGGGGATAAATGAAGAGAAAGAAATATTTCGTTTTTTTCGGTTTATCATGCCTATGTGCCGTAACTTTCCTCGGAGGTTGCAGCACGATACTCTTGTTCAACCCCAAAGGACCGATCGGCGAGTCGGAGCGGTTCGTCATCATTGCGGCCATCGCGCTCATGCTGATCGTCATTATTCCCGTTTTCATTATGGCATTCTGGTTTCCCTTAACGTACAGAGCATCCAATACAAAATCGACTTATATGCCGAAATGGAGTAGTTCAGCTAAAATCGATTTTTTGATGTGGGGGGTTCCTATTGCCATTGTCACGGTTCTTGCGATTCTGGCTTGGACCAGGACCCATTCTTTGGATCCTTACAAGCCCATCCCTTCGGTCCACAAGCCCATCAACGTTGAAGTCGTATGCCTGGATTGGAAATGGCTCTTCATCTACCCGGATCAAAATATCGCGACTGTCAATCAAATCACTTTTCCCGTCAATGTTCCGGTCAGCTTCAAAATCACATCAGACACCGTAATGGCTTCCTTCTTCATTCCGCAGCTGGGCAGCCAGATTTACGCCATGGCAGGCATGCAAACTCGATTGCATCTTCTGGCTTACAAACCGGGGACTTATGCCGGTCAAAATCAGCAATTTACTGGTCGAGGTTTCGCTGACATGCATTTCCAGGCGAATGCGGTTTCCAGTGAAGAATTTCAATCGTGGGTGGAAAAGGTCAGACAATCTCCGAAAAAGCTTGATCTGGAGCGCTATGATAAGCTCGCAAAGCCAAGCGTCGGCTACCACCCCGTGACATATTTCTCTTCAGTCAAACCCGATCTGTTTGAGTATATTCTGCGTAAGTTCAATCCGACTATGGGCAAAAATCCCGGTCCCATGAGCGGAGGATCCGTTTCTACACACGCAGGGACCGACGTTTCGGAGGAGAATTGACATGTTTGGGAAGTTAAGCCTTTCAGCGATTCCGTATAACAATCCGATCACGATAACCGCCGTAGGTGGCGCAGTTCTCCTGGGCTTGGTGATCCTGGGTTTGATCACTTACTACAGAAAGTGGACCTACCTTTACAAAGAATGGCTGACCAGCCTTGACCACAAAAAGATCGGTATCATGTACATTATCCTCGCATTGGTCATGCTGCTGCGTGGGTTCGCCGACGCCATTCTGATGCGCTCTCAGCAGGCCGTTGCTGCGGGCGGTTCCCTCGGCTTTCTGCCCCCTGATCACTTCGATCAGATATTCAGCGCTCACGGTTCGATCATGATCATCTTCATGGCGATGCCGTTTATGGTCGGGTTGATGAATATCGTTGTGCCGCAGCAAATCGGCGCACGCGATGTAGCCTTTCCCTTTATGAATTCCCTCAGTCTCTGGCTAACCACAGCCGCGGCTTTGCTGGTCATGGTATCCTTGGGCGTTGGTGAGTTTTCCAAAGCCGGATGGTCGGGATATGCGCCACTGACTGAACAACAGTACAGCCCCGGCGTAGGGGTGGACTACTGGATATGGGCCTTCCAGATCGCCGGTATCGCCTCGACCATGACTGGTATCAATTTTCTCGTCACCATCCTCAAAATGCGCGCTCCCGGCATGAAGCCCATGAGGTTGCCATTGTTTGTTTGGACTACCTTTTTCACCATGCTACTCGTGGTTTGGGCATTTCCGGTTCTGACGGTCGATCTCGCCCTGTTAACGCTCGATCGCTACCTGGGTATGCATTTTTTCACCAACACGCTCGGCGGTAACATGATGATGTATGTTAATCTATTCTGGACCTGGGGGCATCCCGAGGTTTATATCGTGATCCTGCCGGCTTTTGGGATCTTTTCGGAGATCGTCGCCACTTTTTCCGGAAAACGGCTGTTCGGCTATACATCAATGGTCTATGCCACTTCGGTCATCACGATTCTGTCCTTTTCCGTCTGGTTGCATCATTTTTTCACCATGGGCTCCAGCCCGAACGTCAATATCTTTTTCGGGATTGCGACCATGTTGATCGCCGTCCCTACCGGGGTGAAGATCTTCAACTGGCTTTTCACCATGTATCGTGGCCGCATAAGGTTTGCTACGCCGATGTACTGGACCCTGGCATTCATCGTGACCTTCGCCGTCGGTGGGTCTGCAGGCGTAATGATGTCTATACCGCCGGCTGATTACGTGCTCCACAACAGCCTGTTTCTGATTGCTCATTTCCACAATGTGCTGATCCCCGGTTCCCTTTTCGGCTTTTTTGCAGGTTTTTATTATTGGTTTCCAAAGGCCATCGGCTTTCGTTTGAATGAAGATTGGGGCAAACGCGCTTTCTGGTGTTGGCTGATCGGCTTCTATCTTGCCTTTATTCCCCTGTATGTGCTGGGTTTCATGGGCATGCCCCGCCGCATGGCGCATTATGACAATCCGGCATGGCATCCCTATCTGCTCGTTGCCGCATTTGGCGCGGCCGTTATCCTGCTCGGCATAGTCTTTCAGGGAATTCAATTGGTAGTCAGCATTAAGGAGCGCCATGCGCTCAGAGATCCGACCGGCGATCTCTGGGACGGGCGCACGTTGGAGTGGATGACATCTTCTCCTCCTGCGGTTTATAACTTCCCGAAAATACCCATCGTAGATGAAGTCGACGCGTTCATGGACATGAAGGGAAAAAACGTCGCATATCGGCGGCCGGATCAATATAACGATATCGTGATGCCCAAAAATTCGGCGCACGGGCTTATCATAGGCGCATTGGCTTTCGTGTTCGGATTTGCCATGATCTGGTACGTCTGGTGGCTGGCCATACTGGCCGCACTGGGTATGCTTTTCACGGTCATTGCCCGCTCCATGGATGAAGACATACATTATATCATACCCGCCGCTGAGGTCGAACGGATCGAAAATGAACGCTATCGACAGTTGGGATCCATCGCAAAGAGACGTCCCACAGATGAACAGACCATCCTAGAGCCTGTACCGGAGATGTAAATGATAACAACAGACGCTTCGACCATCGACATCGCTTGTCGCGAAGAAGTTGAACACGCTGACACCGTCGCGATTCAGACATTCGGTTTCTGGATCTATCTTATGAGCGACCTCATCCTGTTTGCGACGCTCTTCACTACCTTTGTCGTCTTGGGCGGCGCCTATGCCGGCGGACCGACGGGGAAGGAATTGTTTGATCTGCCTTACCTGTTGGGTGAAACCTTGTTCCTGCTGTTCAGCAGCGTAACCTGTGGCCTGGTCCTGCTGGCCTTGCACGATGGCAAAAAGAAGTGGGTCCTGATCGGACTCGCCGTTACATTTCTGCTAGGGTTAGGATTTGTCTCCATGGAAATCAATGAGTTCCACGGCATGATTGCCGCTGGCCACGGACCGGACCGCAGCGCCTTCCTTTCGAGTTTCTTCACCTTGGTAGGGACTCACGGTATCCATGTGACTTTCGGGCTGATCTGGATGGCGGTCGTGATAGCGCAGGTCGCCGTCAAAGGGTTGACCTCTCCTGTTCAATCACGGTTGATGCGTCTGAGTATGTTCTGGCATTTTCTGGACATCATCTGGATCGGCATATTCAGTATCGTCTACCTGACGGGAGTTGTGTAAATGAGTCAAGCATTTATCGACAGCACCGGCGCAAGCATAGGAAGTCTCAAATCTTACGGCGCCGGCTTCGTTCTTTCCCTCGTTCTGACCGCCATTCCGTTTGTATTGGTAATGAGCGGTACCTTGTCCTACCCTTTGACCTTAGCCGGCATATTCAGCGCGGGCATCGTGCAGATTCTGGTGCACTTACATTACTTTCTGCATCTGGACACTTCATCGGCGGCGCGTTGGAACGTGCTGGCCTTGATATTCACTTTAGTGATCATGGCCCTCTTTGTCGGAGGAACCATCTGGATCATGTATGACCTGTATTACCGAATGATGTGAGAATGCCTGAAAGGATCAAAAACTATTTGCTCGTTGCCAAACCGGGGATCATTTTTGGCAACCTGATCTCCGCTGCAGCCGGCTTTTTTCTTGCATCCAAAGGGCGGGTTGATGGCCTTGCTCTCCCGGCGACCCTCATCGGCATATCTCTGGTTGTGGCTTCCGGTTGCGTTTTCAACAACTGTGTCGATAGAAAAATAGATCGAAAAATGATCCGGACACGCAACCGCGCTCTGGCCAAGGGGCTCATCTCACTGAAGATCGCCATATTCTACGCCACGATTTTGGGGATTGCGGGCTTGGCTCTACTCTGGGAGGCAACATACCTGCTGTGTGTTGCCATCGTGCTGGCGGGCCTCGTGATTTATGTGGTCGTGTACAGCATGTACATGAAGCGCAATTCGGTCTACGGGCCGTTGATCGGCAGTCTGGCGGGAGCCACACCGCCCCTCGCGGGATATTGCGCAGTCACCGGTCGCTTCGACATGGGAGCAGTGATATTGTTGTCGATCTTCAGCCTATGGCAGATGGCTCATTGCTACGCCATCGCCGTTTTTCGCCTTGATGATTACTCTGCTGCGGCCATCCCGATTCTGCCAGTCAAGCAGGGCACAGCCGCGGCAAAAAGGCATATTGTCGGTTATATCTCCGCCTTTATGGCCGCTACGATGACGCTGACCTTCGGGGGGTACACCGGTTACAGCACTTTTGCGGTGGCGACCGTGTTGGGCCTATTCTGGCTGTATATGGTCTGGTCGGGCTATGAGGCCTCCGATGAGCGGCTCTGGGCCAGAAAGCTTTTCATCTTCTCCATTCTGACCATATTCATTCTGAGCGTCATGATGTCAATCGATTTCACGGCACCCGTCCCGTCAGAAAAGCTTCTTAGCTATGTTCCGTAGTTCAGGCAACACTTCGAAATTCGATACAAAGCGATTCACGCGTCACAGTTACTCTCTCAAAGAGGCAAAACTATAGGGCTAATGTCATATTCTGTATTTCGTCCAAGAGCGCTCTTAGCAAGTCTTTTTCTTCGTAAGTGCCGACGACCTGCCCCTTCTTAAATAAAATACCTCGACCTTTGCCGCCCGCAATACCAACATCCGCTTCTTTAGCCTCTCCTGGACCATTCACCACACATCCCATGACAGCGACTCTTAAAGGGGTTCGTATGCCGGAGACTGCTTTTCCCACTTTGGTGGCTAGAGCCAGAAGGTCTATAGCTGTGCGGGAACATGTCGGGCACGATATGAGATCAACGCCCCAGCGCCGCAACTCAAGGCTTCGAAGGATCGCGAATCCAGCTTCTACCTCCCTTTCAGGCGGGGCTGACAACGAAACTCTAATCGTGTCACCAATACCCTCGGCGAGTAAGACACCGATTCCAATAGCAGACTTTACACAACCGGGAACCAACGTGCCCGCCTCAGTTACGCCAACGTGTAATGGGTAGTCCACTCTGGCTGAAAGCATCCGATAAGCGTCAATAGTCCTTGTGACATCTGAAGCCTTCAAAGAAACTTTGATAAGTTTAAAATCAGCCTTTTCAAGAATAGCAATATGATTGAGGGCGCTCTCAACCATGGCCTCTGGGGTCCCCCCACCATATTTCTGCAACAATTTCTTTTCGATAGATCCGGAATTTACTCCGATACGTATGGGCACACTTTTTTCGAGCGCAGCCCGAGTAACCTCACGGACCTTTGACGCTGTTCCTATGTTTCCAGGGTTGAGGCGCAAGCCGTCCACCCCTTGCTTTAAGGCTTCCAGCGCCAATTTGTGGTCAAAATGAATGTCCGCCACAAGAGGAACTGTCATGCCGGCCTTTATTTTTCCCAGTCCACGGGCTGCCTCCACGTCAGGCACGCCAACGCGGATTATTTCACAGCCTGCTTTCTCGAGCCGTCGAATTTGCCGGAGTGTTTTATTGACGTCACGAGTGTCGGTATTGGTCATGGATTGGACGGAAATTTCCGAATCCCCACCCACGGTCAAGTTTCCCAACCGAATCACTCTGGTCCTGTGTCTTACGATATTCATATCAGTATGGGTTAGTTCTTAAGCGCTCCATACCACTGTTTGCAGTATGTGAGATATTCACCTGTTTTTATTCTTCTCCACCAATCTTCGTTCTCGATGTACCATTTGATGGTTTCATCTATTCCTTCTTCAAAATCTATCAAAGGTTTCCATCCGAGGTGATCCGCTAATTTGTCAGCGTTCATCGCGTATCGTCGGTCATGCCCGGGCCTGTCCATTACATATTTGATCAACGAAGATGGTTTCCCAAGTTTATTGAGAATAAGTCGGACTATGTCAATGTTATGATATTCACAAGATCCACCTACGTTATAGATTTCACCAGCCTTTCCTTTTCTCATCACTGTGTCGATGGCCCTACAATGATCCATTACATGTATCCAGTCGCGTACGTTCATCCCATCACCGTAAACCGGTAGTTCCTGATCCTGAATGGCATTGGTTATCATTAGGGGTATCAGTTTCTCAGGAAACTGTAATGGCCCGTAATTATTTGAACATCTTGTGATAACAACATCCATGCCATGGGTCTTGTGGTATGCGCGGGCCAACATGTCTGCCGAAGCTTTTGACGCGGAGTAGGGACTATTGGGCTTTAGGTTGTTGTTCTCGGTGAACGGAGGATCAGACGGGCTAAGAGACCCATAAACCTCATCCGTCGATATTTGAACGAATCGATCAATTTTATGTTCACGGCAACAATCGAGCAAAACCTGAGTCCCGATTACATTGGTTTTTAAAAATTGGGAAGCGTCAAGTATCGATCGGTCTACATGAGATTCAGCCGCGAAATTTATAATTACATCTGGTTTTATCGAACCGATCCCGCCAGACAAATTTCGGTCAGTGATATCACCCCTTATAAACTGGTATCGGTCGCCATAATTCTCAACGTCCTTAAGGTTCTCGAAATTGCCCGCGTAAGTTATGAGATCCAAATTGATTATGCTCAAATCCTTGTAACTTTTGAGCATATTGAGAATGAAATTCGAACCGATAAAGCCTAATCCACCGGTTACCAGTAAACGCATGCCCATTTTACCTCAAACTAATTAAGAGTTGTTTGACTCACTGAATCTAGTTGATCAGGCTGTGAACGCCTATTGGAGTCTTAGTGAAAAGAATTTATTTAGCCATCTTTTCTAGTCCAATCATATGGTATGGGGCCTTCGTGGGGGTCAACCCTGAACTCATCAGGGTCAGACCTGTTATAAGGTTCTGACGGCACATTTATTACATAGGCCTCATAATCGCTTACACACTTCCAGCCATGATAGACACCAGCCGGAATGACAATGAGAGCCGGATTATGTTCGCCTACATAGAGCACGTTCAAGGCGCATCGAGTGGGAGAGCCCTCGCGATCATCATAAAGAGCGGCTTTTACCATGCCCCTGACGCAAGTGAACCTGTCATCCTGGATCCTATGATAATGCCATGCTTTTACAACTCCCGGATAAACCGTAGAAAGATAAACTTGTCCAAACCCTGTGAAAAAAGGATCATCTCTCCTCATGATCTCCATGAGCCTGCCGCGTTCGTCCGGAACGACTTTCAAGGACTGAATAATGACCCCGTGAATAGGAGTTGAGGGCGGTTGTTCAAATTTCTTATTTGTAACTACCATTTTTAAATGTTGTTAGCTCCTCCGTGAGCGACTAAATTGGAAGCCTTTAATAGGGAGTCAAATGTCCCAGCGTCGGTCCACCATCCATCGATTAGTGACCATGTCATGGTTCCCTGATTGATGTAAAGGTTGTTAACATCGGTTATTTCGAGTTCCCCTCGTTGTGACGGATTAAGCGTCTTGATAAAATCAAAGACTTGGGTGTCATACATGTATATGCCTGTAACTGCAAAGCTGGATGGAGGATCTTCCGGTTTTTCAATTATCTTTGTGACCCTATTTCCTTCAAGCATGGGGACCCCAAACCTCTTTGGGTCTTCGACTTCTTTGAGTAGGATTCGAGCGCCCTTGTCCTGCTTACGGTACTCGTCTACCGCGACTCGAATAGTTTTTTCCAAAAGATTATCGCCTAACACAACACATACAGGCCCACACGTCGCATGGTTTTCGGCTAGGGCCAGGGCGTCCGCGATCCCACCTTCGCCTTCCTGATACGCGTAACTTATGTTTTTTACGCCATATTCTTTACCATTACCGAGGAGTCTCAGAAAATCACCAGGGTGATTACCTCCTGTAACGATGAGGATGTCATCAATGCCCGCCCTGACGAGGCATTCAACAGGGTAGGTGATCATGGGCTTACTGTAAACAGGCAGGAGGTGTTTGTTCGTGATTTTGGTCAGTGGGTATAAACGAGTGCCTAAACCGCCCGCTAGGATAACACCCTTCATTTGAGATCTCCTGAGGTGTGAATCTATGAACCCAAAATTTTCAATTCATCTACACAAACGAACCACGACAGAAGGAGCTATGTCAAGCCATTCAACTGTCAGAGTTTGTTTGCCATACGTGAAAAGATAGCCCCAGAAACAAGTGTGGCCAAATGCAAAACGGACAGGACAACAAAAAACCCCACAAAGGGAAAGACTAAATTTTTAAGTGCCCATATCCATCTATTTTTTGATATTACCACCTTTGTGCGCCCTGTATCAACAACTGAAATCTCAATTTGTCGCCAACAGCCCAATGTTATTAGAAATGATATTATTATTAAAAGGAATTTCAAAGACAGGCAAAATATTAATTGTTCGCTAATATGAACTTATGTTACACATCCTCTATATGGTTGTTTAGAGTGCCGACGCTGGCCATCTCAAGCATTGACTAAAACCCGAAACTACGATATTGGGGATTCAAGATGACCAATCTGCCGGAAATCTTTCCAGATGGCTCCGACGAATCCCTAGGGTTGACGACGGGCCAGTTGTTAATTAAATTCAGGATCTTGCTTGCTATCGGAAGGGGCCTTCTCGGAAAAGACCCGTTTGATCAGAAGATTCAGTCTTTAATTCCTCATTTGACGCGTCTATTGGGCAATCGCTCCGGTATCTCTGCCTGGGTTGAAATTGATGGAAACATTTTCGGAAAAATCCCTGAAACCACCGCCGGTAATTTAACAGTTAAAGACATTCACGTTGAAAGCCTAAATCGGGGTAGAGTTTGCGTAAGCTACGGCCAGAATGAAAAAGTCTATCCGGAAGACGAATACTTTTTACAAGAAGTCGCCGAGTTAATTGGTAGAAAGATTGAAGTTCACGAACTTGATTTAATGCTAAGACGCTCCGAGGAACGTTATAAGAGACTTTCCGAGAATCTTTCACAGGAAATGTGGAGGCGCACCGAAGCACTGGCTAGCCAGAGCGGTTATTTGGAAGGCATACTAAGATCATCGGCGGATATGATCATAACTACCGACCTTGAATCCCGAATTGTGGAGTTCAATCCCGCCGGGGAGAAACTGTTGGGCTTTGCGGCCGAGGAAATTCAAGGGCATAAAATAAATGAAGTTTGGGCAGACTCCTTCGAACGCGAGGCCATTTTGGAAGAAGTCCAGACTTCAGGCGGGATAAAAAATTACAAGACTAAGCTAAAAAAGAAAGATGGCAGTGTTGTAGAGGTATCCTTGACATTGTCCTTGCTTAAGGACAATGAAGGGCGAATCCTGGGAACAGTTGGTATTAGCAGAGATATTGCACAAGATAACGCTATTAGAAGGGAACTCGAAAGGCTCAACAAAAATTATCGTGAAGCCATTCATTTCATAAATCACGAAAACAAGAACTCACTTCTCGTAATTGGCGGTTTTGTCAAAAGGTTGCTTGACACTGAAACTGACCCAAAACGCCGGAAACAGCTTGAGATAATCTATCATCATTCTACGTTCCTGGAAGCCATGAGCCATGATTTCTTGACAATGGCCGACCTGGAGCAGGGTGAATTTCAGATATACAAGCAGGAAATTGGAAACTTCTCCCAACAAATCATTTTGCCCGCCATGGTCGGATTAAAGGAACGATATCCGAACTCATTCAAGAATTATGATGAAACTATGGGGGGAGTAGGGGCAGTTCCGATTTATGGAGATCCGAGATTTCTCGAAATAGTTTACCGGAACCTCTTCGGTAATGCTCTAAAATATGGCGCCCGTGGAGGAAAGATAGCCTACGGTGTCGTTGATCTTGGAGATAAATTCCTGTTAAACGTCTGGAACGAAGGGCCGGGCATAGAACCAGGAGAACGAGAAAAGATATTCGAAAAGTTCTACAGGATCCGAAATGAGATGAATCGCTCTAAACGAGGAACCGGATTAGGCTTGTATAACATTAGGAGAATCATCGAAGCGCACGGTGGCGCGATCTGGTGTGAATCTGAGGTCGGAAGCTGGGTGAATTTTCTTTTTACACTGCCTAAAAAATAAGTGATGTGGTTTTCCCCAAGGTAGATAAATTAAGTAGGAACCAAATTCTCTCGTCTAAATGTTTTTAGGGGATTATTTGGCGGCTACGTGAGCAGCTTTTTGTGACACAGCGCTCTTAATAGCGCTGGTTTGCTTCAGCGCCTTGAGGTACAGCAGCCTCGTATCCCTGAAATGGTTTGGGCTACCGAGAACAACTATTACGAACAAATCCTTTCCCGGCGAAAACTCGGAAGCCAGACAATGTCCAGCTCGCACAGTGAAGCCGGTTTTTCCGCTAACTACCGGTAAATTGTCGCGCAACAACTTGTTGGTGCTTCTTATCGGGTATCCTTTGGGATTCAGCTTACTTGTAATCACATAAGACTTTTTCCGACAGATGGATCGGATGACCTTATTGGAAAAAGCGATTTTTGCAATGGTGGCTATCTCACGCGCTGTTGAAACATTTGCTTCGATCTCCTCTTCTTTTTCCGAGCAATTCGCGTTCCCAATTTTTTTATCCAGGCCACTTGGAGTGAAAAACTTCGTGTTGGTAACTCCTAGGCTTCCAGCCTTTGCATTCAGGGCTTCGACGAATTTGTCCTTACCGCCGGGGTACGCGCATGCCAGGGATTCAGCGCAATCATTGCCGGAACTGATCAACATTCCGTGCAAGAGGTCTCGGACCGTCAAAGTGTCACCTGGTTTCAATCCCACGACAGATTTGGGAACCTTCTTGATGTAGTCCGGGATGGTGATTTCCTTATCAAGAGGCATGTGGTCCAGGGTTACCAGCGCTGTTACAAGTTTGGTCAGACTGGCTATGGGCAATCGCTCGTCGGCATTCTTTGATATCAGGGCTTCGTTATTCGCCAGGTTTACGCAGTAAGCCGCCTTTGCCTGGATACCGGGGTTCACGGGTTTCACCCGTTTGATTCTAGAAGGTCTTATCGAAGATTTCTTTTTGATCTTCGTATGAGATTTTTTAAGGGACTTTTTTTGTGCAGGCGCCAGTTTTGTAGTTTTACCAGCAGCGACAGAAATATTTGACGTGCCAGTCAAAAATATTAGACAAAAACATGCTATGAAACCAATTAGATAAAGCCTATAATTATAAACAGTATACTCCAGTCCAGCGGGCTTAGACAACGTGTTATTTGACATTTTTATCCTATTAAACTAATTGTTTAACAGGTCATTGTATAGCATACTTTATTGTTTTTTGAAAGCGCTTTGCTTTAGCCATTGATTATGACTCTTTAATATCGCGCGACAATTCAATCGTTGACACGAAACATCAACTGAAAAATGATCAGACAATCAGAAATCACTTAATTTTAGGAGTATTGACACATGATTAGGGCAAGAGTTTGGTTCCGGTGCGCGGCAATGCATGACCCTGTCAATCCGCGAGTGGTGAGCCCTGCTGTCATAGGATGGTTTGGCAAAAGTCGGCAAATTGACCTTACTATTGAACGAGAATTTACCGGAGCGGAATTGCTCAGAAGGATGAAAGGATGGATTACTGTTAATCCTAAAGAAGCTATAGAACTTTTGGAGAGCCACGGAAGGCTCAAGGTTTTTGACGATGGAGAACTGGTGATTGAGATTGAAACCGAAGAAGAATTTGACTCGCTAACCGACAAGATCGTCGAACATTTTAAAGGTCAATGCAACTTGGAACGTATTTAATTCACGTTTACAATATGCAAGAACTTCAGGTAGACAATGCGTCGTCATTTTTATCGCCAGTTCGAATTCGAACTACTGATTCGACCCAGCTAACCGTGATGAGACTATCGTCAAGCTTCCCGGAAGGTCCATATATGCAAAGGGCTTCTATAACGGGTTCAACCAGCCAGTCACAGACAACTACCCGAACTTGAATATGAGGCGTCAAATCACCAAGCGCCATTTCAGAATCGCTGAATCGCCTACTTGTTTTTTGGGAAACAACTTGCCGTAGAATTTCAGTAACGGTCATGCCACCAACACCCAGATCCGCTAGAGCTTCTCTAACGTCATCAAGTTTGAATGGTTTGACCGTGGCCTCGATTGAAAACATTTGACCGACTACGCGATTTCAATGCTTGTTTGTCTTTGAACTGGAATAAATGATTTGACACAAGAGCATAACCTAAAATACATTAAAACGCTATATTTGAGATGGTGAGTTGTTGATGCCCCCGTAGCTCAGTGGATAGAGCGACGGATTCCTAATCCGCAGGTCGCAGGTTCAATTCCTGCCGGGGGTACCAAATCATTTCAATAAGTTAGCCTACGAACATCCCCAAAAACTGACTCCTGAATCAAGGGTTTTTCAAAAAAGGTAACAAAAAGGTAACGCGGGCCAGTTTTCAAATCCTATTTTCTGGTGTTTGACGCAACTAGAATTTGCGTTAACCCGTTAAAGGGCGAAATGGTATTACAGGTGGTGGGGCCTTCATTTCCCGTAATCATATACCCCACGTCCTGTCTTTTTCCCGAGGTGTCCAGCCTTGACGAGCTTAACCAAGAGGGGGGCCGGTCTGTACTTGTCGCCCAATTCACGATGGAACGTGTTCATGCATGCCAGAAGAATGTCCAAGCCGAAAGCGTCTGCTGCGGCCAAAGGCCCCAAAGGCAAGCCGAGACCCAACGCACATGCCCGGTCTATCTCTTCGGGAGCCGCCAAACCTGTCTCCAGAGCAAAAAAGGCTTCATTAACCATGGGGAGGTACAGACGGTTGATAAGAAACCCGGGAGAATCTATGACAGTGACTGTTTGTTTTCCGCATTTCTTTAAGAAATCAACAATCATGTCGTGGGTACAGTCAGAGGTTTGTACTCCTCGGACCGCCTCCACAAGGGGCGTCAAGGCAGCGGGGATAAGAAAATGAGCGCCGATACACTTTTCAGGCCTCATAGTGGCCGAACTTATTTCGGTGATCCACAGAGTTGACGTGTTGCTGGCAAAGAGGGTCTCTGGTTTACAGAGAGCATCCAATTGTTCGAATACGCCCCTTTTTACGTCGATATTCTCATGTACAGCCTCTATCACTAGATCTGCGTCCCGGCATGCTTTTGCCATGTCGATTTCGGCTGTGATAAGGGCAAGAATCTCATCCATCCTCTCCCGTACCATCTTCCCTTTTTTGACTCTGTTTTCCAGGAAGAAATGAACAGTTTTCAAACCAGCCGCGACTTTTTCCTCGGACGTATCAACCATAGACGTTTTGTAACCACCGCCTGCGGATACGATCCCGATCTGGCTACCCATTGTTCCCATGCCAACTATACAAACTTTCTTTATTTCCATTGGATGCCTCCCGTGGGCCAGATATAATTAATCTAACGCTAATAATCTCACGGTTTCGGGCAATTTGGAGCGAGTTTTTGGATAAAAACCGCGTCTGCTGATCTTGGCACAGAGTGACGTGCATAATATCTTTGTGTTATATGAAAACATTTTCTGCCTTACAGCAGATGGAAGGATACACGCTCCGAGGATTTAGGTCTAAGCCCCTGGTCTGTGCCGGGTGTTTGGATGCGCGAGGGAGTCATGATAGGCATCGAGAGAGTTGACCACATATGTGTCGCAGTAAAGGATTTGGAAGCGGCTGCAGGTATTTGGGGCCCGTTTTTCGGAAAAAGTAAACCGGACATGGAATATACTCATGAAGCCGAAGCAATACATGTGTTTCGTTACAAGGTTGGAGGAATTTACTATGAACTCATGGCCTCGACCAGGAAGGGCAGCGAGGTAGACCGTTTTATTTCCACGAAAGGCGAGGGAATCATGCTGATTTCCTTCAAAGTCCCCAGCGTTGAACCTGCGATGAAAGTTCTGAGAGATCAAGGCTATCGGTTAATAGATGAAGTCCCCCGGACCTGGCGCCAGTCACATTACGCATTTGTGCATCCCGGATTCATGAACGGAGTTCTGGTTGAAATCATAGATTAAGGCGTGTGGCAGGCCAAGCCGATGGCTGTGCGAAACTCCGCAGGGTTTCCAACTGGCGTCATCAAGCCTTTATAGCGCTGAGGAGAAGGTTGATCATTTGTTCCGTATGAGCGATGGTGGGTTGTTTTTTGGAGAGCATCATGCGAGCGAGCGCCTCATGCTCGAACGCCCCTTGAACGAGATGCAGATAATAGCTGATTTCGAAATCCTTTCGGAAATGGCCGCTTTGTTGTCCGGCTTCCACAGTAGATTCTATTAGTTTCCAGAAACGCCGTGTGTTCTGATATTCTTGAGATTCATAAAATTTGGGATTCCTGTACAATTCCAGTATTAGAACACGAGTCTCCCATTCTCGAATCTGAAAATCCAGAGCCCACCTTCTCAGCAAGTATAAGAGTCGTTCATAGGGATTTAATTTCCCGGAGAAAACGCGCTCCAATTCATCGGCCAATTCGATGAACCAGGTACCCAGAACTGAGAGAAGCAGTTGTTCTTTGCTCTTGTAATATTGATAAATGGAAGCTTCGGCTATACCTACTTTTCCAGCTATTTCGGAGATGGTGGCGCCGCCGTAACCTTTTTTGCCGAATACTTCCGAGGCGACTTCCATTATACTACGACGCCTGAGTTCTCCACGACTGGGTTCATCGCCATTTTCATATGCTACCGGTTCTTCGCGGCTCCATATAGCCGCTTTTATTAACGAGCACAGAGCATCAGCGGCATCATTGGGATCATAGGGATCGCCGAAGAATAGCCATCGCAAAACAATGCTGTCGATCGCGCCGAAAATCATCTCCAGAACTAGAATAACTTCTACCTCGGGGTCCACTTCATGGTCCCGAATGCCCTCTCTGATGGCCTCAACGGCGAAGGCGCTGTATTTTCGAATCATTTCATATGCAGGGGATTCGTAAAAGGCAGGTAATGTCCGGAGTTCACTTAGCAAAATTGATGTGTAGTTCTTATTAACAGAGAGATCCCTGAGCTGATGCCATAATAACTTCCTAATCTTTGGCTCTGCCCCCTTCATTCCCTGAAGATGCTCAGTGATGCCTGCCAGAGTCTCTTTAAGATGTCTCTCAGGAACTGTAACGATCAGGTTTTCTTTGGTTTTGAAATATTGGAATATAGATGCCTCATGTACCCCGGAATCATTGGAAATATCGGCGATAGTCGTGTCGTGAAAGCCGCGGGAGGCAAAAATACACTCCGCGGATTCGATTATAAGTTGGCGTTTTCTATCTGCCGAAGGGCTTCTTCGTTTTGCGGAGGACGTCTTATTGATAGTGCTTGCAGACGATTCGGTATAATCCATATGCAAACTCCGGGCATCGGATAAAATGATCACTATATCTTGGTTAACAACCGAATACCACCCATATGACGGAGAGTCAAGAACTGTCTTGCGCTCGTTGTGTGTAACGAGTGGG
>JARLHM010000006.1 GCA_031292235.1 Syntrophaceae bacterium
ATTCACACGACAGTGACCGGTATTACACTTATCAACGATACCTACAATTCCGATCCTGCTTCGGTAAAGGGCGCAATTGACGCTCTGACGAAGGTTGGAGAAGGTAGAAGAAAGATAGCGATGCTTAGTGAAATGTTGGACTTGTGACTCCATAGTCGTGAGGAACACATTGCGGTAGGAAAAGACGTAGCAAAGGCCGGCATAGATTACCTGATAACAGTCGGGGAAAACGCCCAGCTTATTGGCAGAGCCGCTTCCGACGAGGGTATGAACCTCAGAAATATCGTGCACACTCGAACTTACAGCGAGGCTGCAGGAGAACTTGAAAAGATCATGAATCGGGGAGATGTGGTCCTTTTTAAGGGATCACGTTGGTTTCGCCTAGAACGGCTTGCGCGTGATCTGGTCGGATCGATAGGTCCAACGAGACTGCTTGTGAACCTGGATGCGATTGCGGCGAACATCAAGAAGATAAGGGCTATCGTCGGTGATTCTGTTGAAATAATGTCGGTCGTAAAAAGTTTTGGCTATGGAAACGATTCAATTCGAACATCCAAGGTGGCGCTTGAGAACGGTGTAACATATCTGGCCGTAGCATTTCCGGATGAGGGGGCGACGTTGCGGGAAAACAGGATAGACGCCCCGATTCTTGTGTTCAATGTGTTACCCGAAGAAGCGGACAAAATAATCAGATACAGGTTGAATAGCGCTATTCCCTCTCTGGACCTTGCTGAGGCGTTAAATGTGGCGGCCAAAGGGTGTCCCAAAATTCCTGTTCATTTAAAAATTGATACGGGGATGGGTCGATCCGGAGTTTGGCACGAGGAAGCCATTCCTTTCATAGAGCAGGTTTTTAAAATGGAAAACCTTTGTGTCGAAGGTATCATGACCCATTTCTCCAGCGCGGATGACCCTGATTCCGACAATTACACACTGGCTCAGATAGCTGCGTTCAATAAGGTATTGGATAGGGCCGCCACGCTTGGACGCTCTTTTCGTTATGTCCATGCCGCCAATACTTCGGCTCTTGTGCGGTTCCCGGAAACCCGTTACAGCATGGTAAGACCAGGTCTGGCGATTTATGGAATGTACCCTTCAGCCTCTGTGAGTAATCTCGTGGATCTTGATCAGGTCATCACGTTTTCGACGAAGATAGCCCAGATCAAGTCGCACCCGGCAGGCCGCTGCATATCCTACAACCGACGCTTCATCACGTGTAGAGATTCGCGTATCGCAACTCTGCATGTTGGATACAACGACGGTTACCCGAGGTTTCAATCTAACCGGGGACATGCGCTCGTGAGAGGTCAAAGGGCCCAAGTTGTCGGTACCGTCTGCATGGATACTCTCATGATCGACGTTACCGATATACTTGAAGCCTCTGTAGGTGATGAAGTAGTGCTAATAGGCAGGCAAGGCGCCGAAGAGATCCTTCCTGATGAAATAGCTTCAAATGGAGGGACCATAAATTACGAAATAGTCTGCAAGATTTCACCTAGAGTTACTCGTATTTTTGTACAAAGTTAACTGCATCCTGAAATACCGTTTGTTGAGGAAGTTAAAATCAGAGGCTTTAAGGTAATGTAATGGGTCGTATCCTTTACGGAGTCATGGGAGACGCTCGAGGTCATGTTACTCGGGCGCTTACCGTTGCTCAAGAAATGCCGGGGCATGAATTTCTCTTTTTGGGTGGGGGCAAAGTCCACGATCTTCGATCCGAGGGCTACAATGTTGAAGACATTCCCATGCTCTCTACCTATTACAAAGACAACAGGGTCGATATACCTGCGACCGTGGGAAACGCCCTGAGGGTACTTTGCTGTGGTTCAAGAATTCGAAATAGGATTGCTGACGTTATAAGAAACTTTGATCCAGATCAAATATTGACCGATTACGAATATTTCACCCCATTAGCGGCCCGCAAGTTAGGCCGGGATTGCATCAGCCTGGACCACCAGCACATACTCACTCATTGCGACTACCAATCACCTCCATCTGAAAGATTAAGCCGTTTGCTCACTTGCTCAACAGTTAAATATTTGTACAGTAACTGTTCTAGATTCCTAATTGTTTCATTCTTCAATCTCTCGCCGAAGAACCCTAAAAACACCGTTGTTTTGCCTCCATTGATCCGGGAAGCGGTCAGAAGGACCAAAACCCGCACGGGTGATCATGTCCTTGTATATCAGACATCGCCAACGTTTCACCGTCTGTTCCCTTTGTTGGAAAAGGTAAACTCCAAGTTCATCATTTACGGTTTCGGGGCAAGACCTGCCCAAAAAAACCTCATTTTCAAAGCCCCTTCCACACAAGGTTTTCTAGAAGACCTCGCATCGTCACGATACGCCATCACTAACGGAGGCCACAACGTCCTATGCGAAGCCATTTACTTGGGGAAACCCGTCCTGGCTTTCCCTATCGCCAAAGCTTATGAACAGTTCATAAACTCTTATTTTCTGACTGTGTGTGGATATGGAAGCTATTCAGTTTCTCTGAACCCGTCTGAACAACTTTTTGTCGATTTTGAAAAGCGTCTTGATGAATTTAAGGAAAATATCAAAAAAGGACACTTTCTGGGAAATCAGGAATTGGCGCATTTACTGGAAGACCTTATTTCTAGCTAATAATAACGGGTAGTATTAAACGATGCTTGCGGGATTGGATTTAAGCCATAACTGTAAAACAAGTAAGGTCCACAACTCTTTTCTGTAATCCACCTTGCCGTCATTATGCTTTGAAATCATATCTTCGACAACTTTAGGTTTGAAAAGCCCCTGTTTTTTCAAATTGGAGGCCCCGAGTGTTTCTTCAACCAACGGTCGAAGATTTTGTTTCAGCCATAGAGCTGTGGGAATGAGAAACCCCCTTTTTTTCCTGTGCAATATAGATGGGGGAAGATGATTCTTGAGGGCTTTCTTCAGAAGATACTTACGGTTAAATTTCTTGATCTTCATTCTCGACGGTAGGCTGAATACAAACTCGGCCACATCTTTGTCCAAGAAAGGCGCCCTGACTTCCAACGCGTTCATCATCGAGCACCTGTCAACCTTAACGAGTATATAGTCTAGAAGATATTGCCTGGCAAACAGGTAAAAGACCTTATCCAGAGAATTTGCCGCTTTAAAATTTTCAAACAGCTCCTTAGTCTCTTTATAGAGACCTTCCGAATCGGAAGCTGAAAAGGGAAAATCATTCCACAATTCCCTTTCAAATTCTTGAGAGAAAGCGCCTACCCAAATCTGACTACGGAGCCATTGAGGAGCGTCTACCCCGCGAATGAATTTTTCCGCAACGTGTCTAGGACTAACATATCCTGTTGATAGGGGCAGTAGCGAGCAAAAAGGTTTCAGGACGCCATCTCTCAGGACTTTCGGCAATTTAAGATAGTAGTCAGCCAAAATCGAGCCAGTGTAATATTCGTAACCTGCAAAAAGTTCGTCTCCGCCATCTCCTCCTAGGGCCACAGTAACTTTTTTACGAGTAATTTGGGACAACAGAAAAGTTGGGACCATGGACGGATCGGACATAGGCTCATCCTGGCGGGAAACTATTTCCGGCAACAGGCTGCCCGCGTCAATTGCGCTCAAAGTTTCTTCATAATGGTCCGTGCCAAAAAGGGTGGCTACCAACCTTGAATAAGGAGATTCGTCATAACTCGATTCACTGAAACCAATACTGAATGTTTTTATTTCCGGGCCAGTTACGTGTTCACTCATCAAAGCGACAACGGCGGAAGAGTCAATCCCACCACTTAAGAAAACCCCTAGAGGAACATCGCTTACAAGACGTCTCTTTATGGCGCGGCTTAGCAGATGTCTTATCCTCTCGCAACATTCTTGTTCCGACAGAATAGTTTTATTACTTGGAACAGGAAGGTCCCAATAACAATTTGTTCTTATTAAACCATTTCGGAATGTCAAAAAATGGCCGGGCTTAAGCTTTGAAACATTTCTATAAATTGTATTGGGTGTTGGGACATATTCGTACGTGAGGTATTGGGCTATAGACCGTTTATCAACCTCCAACTTAACAAAAGGAAGGTCCTTGAACGATGACAACTCGGAAGCAAAGACGAATACACCATTCTGAAGCGTGTAGTAAAAAGGTTTTTTCCCAAAACGGTCCCGTGCTGCAAAAAGGGTCTGGGTTTTAGTGTCCCAAATGACAAAGGCGAACATCCCTTCAAAGATTGCGAGACAATCTGATCCGTAACAAATGTAAGCCTTAAGAAGAACTTCCGTGTCGGACTTAGTTTTGAAAGAGAAGCCTCTCTTTTCCAGATCACTGCGTATTTCACGAAAATTATATATTTCTCCGTTGAATACTATCGCGCTGCCGGTCGAGTCATCGACCATCGGTTGCCAACCAGCTTCCAGATCTATAATGCTGAGCCTGCGATGCCCTAGAACCACTGGCGGTTTTACATACAATCCCCCCCCATCGGGACCACGATGCCGAATCGCGTCCATCATCCGGTTGATCCAGAGCGTTTGCAGCTCTTCAGTCCCTTCCGAGTTTACGAATCCCGCTATGCCGCACATGAAATTTTATCCCCAGTACAGCCGGGAATTTTTTAGGTTTTTCCCAGAAATAAAATGAAGCAAATGGTTTTCCATAAATAAGGCTTTCCTGACTAATTGGAATTGCCTATTGGGCCAGCTTTCTTGGACACCAGGAATTCCCGAAGAGCGTTTCTCGCCAGTTGGTCCGCCTGTTCATTTTCAGGGTGTCCAAAATGTCCCCGGACCCAAATCCATTCAATATCGTGCTTTGAGTTAAGGTCATCCAATCTTCGCCACAGGTCCTCATTTTTTACCGGTTTATGCTGGGATGTTTTCCAGTTTCTAGCTTTCCAGCTCTTCAGCCACTCGGTAATCCCCAGCATGAGGTATTTTGAATCCGTGGCTATGCGAATGGAACAACTTCTTTTTAAGGCTTCAAGGGCTTTGATCGCAGCCGTTATCTCCATCCTGTTGTTAGTGGTAGCTGGTTCGACGCCGGCTAAAGTTTTCTCATGCGCGCCAAATCGTAAAATTGCGGCCCACGCTCCCGGTCCTGGATTTCCTTTACAAGCTCCATCAGTAAAGATTTCTACCATAGAATTTGTGGACGACACTGTTTGGCTGACTCTCTACTATATTTCAATCTGATGTGGTCTTCACAATAGCTTTTCTCGTTCTTGGACCATCAAACTCACAGAAAAAAATCCCCTGCCACTCACCAAGAACCAGGTTCCCCCCGCTAACTATGACCTGTATCGACGACCCCATTAGGGAAGCCTTTATGTGAGCGTCAGAGTTTCCTTCAGTGTGTCGATATGACCCCTCGACTGGAATCAGTTGTGACAGTTTACGATTGATATCAGAAACGACTGCAGGATCAGCAGCCTCGTTTATTGTTATTCCAGCCGTGGTATGCGGAACATAGACCAAAGCTGTCCCTTCCTTCAGACCAGTTTCGGCGATGGCTCGCCTAATTTCGGATGTAATGTTTAAAAATTGTACCCTTGAAGAAGTCTTGAGCGTAAAAGTAAACATCTCTAGTCACTTTCCATTGATTCATCTGTGCTGAATAACGCATCTGCGAACTGACGGGCGTTAAAGTCCCGCAAATCGTCCATTTTCTCACCTATTCCTACGTAACGAATAGGAATTTTCAATTCTTTTGAAATACCGATGATCACTCCACCTTTCGAGGTGCCATCCAACTTTGTCAGAGCGACGCCAGTGACCGGAACAGCTTGATTGAAGGTCCTGGCCTGTAATATGGCGTTCTGCCCCATTGAAGAGTCTATAACAATCAAAGTCTCATGCGGGGAGTTGGAAATTTTCTTGCCAAGAGTTTTGTGCACCTTCTTCAGTTCGTCCATTAACGGAATACGGGTGTGAAGGCGCCCAGCGGTATCGACCAGGACAAGCTCGAAGTCTTCTTTCACCGCTCGGTCCATAGCTTCAAAAGCTACAGATGAAGGATCAGCCTTAGCCTTTCCCCTCACCACCTCACAGCCTATCCTGTCACCCCATATCTGCAACTGCTCGACTGCGGCGGCCCTAAACGTGTCGCCGGCGACAAGCATTACCTTTCGGTTTGCTGCTTTGTGTCTAGCCGCAATTTTGGCGATAGTCGTCGTCTTACCGGAACCATTGACTCCCACAACCATGACTACAAACGGCTCCATGCCATACCCAACTCTTAGAGGGGATTCAACTTTTTCGAGAGATTCCCTTATCATCTCCTGAATGTGTCTTATGACCGCTTGAGGATTGTCAATTTCACGCCTCTTGACCCTTTCGGTCACTTGCTCCAATAGCTCATATGATGTTTGAACCCCTATATCAGCCCTGACCAAAGCTTCCTCAAGTCTGTGCAACACTTGTTCATCAAGTTCTCTTTTTCCCAGAAAAACTTCATCAAGGTTTTTAAAGAAACCTTTTCGAGTCTTGGTCAATCCCGTTTTTAGCCGGAAAAGCTCTTTCGGGCTTTGATTTTCCGGGGATGAATCTTCCGATTCCGGCTGTTCAACCTCAACCCCCAAATCATGCTCTTCAGGCTCCTCCAACTCAATTTCCGCAGTTGGCGTCGCATCTAAGACTACTTCTTCTGATATTTTTTCTTCTAAACGATTTCGTTTAAATAAACGTCCCAAAAACCCTGTTTTCTTTTCCTCAGACATGTAAGATCTCTTTCTACGATAATCAAGCTGTCCCACCAATGGTCAACCAGGTCTCAGGCTTGTCAGGGGTCCCTATCCTCAAGGTCGGCTGGGCGTCGGAAACTGGGGCGCCTTGCCCATCTTTCCCGCACGTGCCTATCGAAAACCCTAAGTCATTGCCGACCATGTCTATATTCATGAGGACTTTGGGACCATTCCCAACAAGCGTAGCCCCACGGACAGGCTCTCCCTGACGACCATTTTCAATCAGGTAGCCTTCCGCCACTTCAAAAACAAAATCTCCATTTACCGTGTTCACCTCTCCCCCTCCCATCTTCCTGACCAGAAAACCAAAGGGAGTTGAACTCAAGATTTCTCTCGGGCTTGAAGTGGAAGGAGCTATGTACGTGTTTGACATCCTCGGGATAGGCTTGTGTCTGTAAGACTCCCTCCGACCATTTCCAGTTGTGCCGGCGCCCTGTTTTAAAGCGCTCAACCTATCATACATGAATCCTTTCAGGTATCCATTCTCAATTAAAATATTTCGTCTCGAAGCAACCCCTTCGTCATCAAAAGGATACGAACCCCTTCTATTTGGCATCGTAGGATCATCAACTACACTCACCGTCTCAGCGGCTATCTTATTTCCCAACTGCCCTGCGTAAACACTCATTCTTTCACCAACAATATCCGCTTCCAAACCGTGACCTACAGCCTCGTGAATCATGGTTCCTCCCGCCTCACTTTCGAGCACAACCGGCATCCGTCCTGAAGGCGCTTCCTTGGCGCGTAACATCATAAGGGCCCTGGATGTTGATACCTTCGCAACTTTGTCGATCAGATCTCCATCAAATAATTCCATCCCGACTTGGCCACCAACTGACTCATATCCGGTCTGAAGAACGTCTCCAGAACGACCGGTTACGTGAACAATGAACACAAGCCCTTTTCTTTCAAAATCCAGGATCGTTCCATCGGAGTTTATTTGTAATACGTGACGATTTTCATCGAAAAAAATACTTCGCGCCTGAATCACTTCCGGACCATGCGATCTAACAACATCATCCGCCTGCTTCAAAAGCGCGATCTTTTGCGAAATCCCCGCTTTTGCCGGATCAACACGAATACCTGATATAGGTGGCCTTTCGCTGAAAGAAAAGCTTACATCACGATCCAGAGGATTCATAGTGGAGGCGTTCTCGATTGCGGCTGCCAGTTTTTTTACGACTTCCATGTCCGTTTGAGTTGAATATGCGTAATAGGTGCGGCGGTCCTTGATTACTCTAATCCCCAAACCACAATCAATGCCGCTTCTCAAACGATCCACCTTGCCATTTTCGAAAGTAATCGTGGAGCCTGTTTTCTCTTCGAAAAAAATATCAACAAAGTCTACTCCCTGGTTGCGCATGAGCCTTTTTACAAGTCTCTTCAGATCATCAATCTCGGGGTACATGTCTTTCGCGCCTTTCTCAACAATCCGTAATCTTCAACGTGTCAAAAACTGGAACCTTCACACGATCCATTAATTCCCGGACAATTGGTCTGTTCAAGTAATATTACAAAGAAAGATCTGTAACGATGTTAGCATTAGATCCGAATAAAATACAGAGGACACAAGCACATCAAACATAATGTTATTTCTCGAAAATATATTGAACTCTTTAATATTATTTCATATAATAACTCCACATAATGATGGAGGTTGTAATGCTCAAAAAATGGCCTAAACCCAGTTTCCTGATCTCAGCGGAACTTCACTCCAAAATAGTTAATAATTGTAAGGCGATCAGCCTGATTGACAGCATGATTCTCGACGTCAGGCCGGTTAAAATAGAATGTAAAAAGGAACATGAATCAAAAAGCGTCAAGAGTGATTTTACGTGTTGTTTCGCCAACCATTGATTTTCTGATAAATGGCCTGACTCATCTGTCTCATGGTAAATAGGATCAAGAACCATAAATTAGAGACCAAACGATTTTCAAGCGCGTTTAAGAGAAAATTCTGCATTTTTCTATTCTCTACTCGCGTTCTTTCAGCGCTGATCATGCTGGGAATGCTTTGGCCTTGCGTGTTATCAGCGTTCCAAACACAAGATCGTGCTCGAACCTACCAAACAGCTTGCAAGGAATTTCAACGTTTGATTAAGAATGACGCTCCTCAATCCGAGCAAGCCATGAACCAGGCGGCCTCGGCGTTTGTTGATTTGCAGAAGACGGAAAAGGGCGCCAACAAGGTTTATTGCCGATTTTTCGCAGGTAAGGCGTACCTCAACCTTTATAAACTTTCGTCAAATCCGGAACATCTCGACATCTGTATAAAAAATTTCAATGATTTTAAGAAATCGCTCCACAACCACAAATATTATAAGGAAGCTCTTTTTGACCTGAGAGAGGCCTATTTACTAAAAAGAAAAACCAAAAGCTCCAAAACTCCTAAAACGGGCACACCGTTGGCTGACAAAATAACCAATCAGGCCCCGAAAAACAGTGAGGGCGGATGTCCAACGAATAACCTCCAAATAAAAGCCGTTATGGAGGCCAACGCGTGTCAGTCCTTGGACAAATCTGAAGGACCACAGAGTCAATCGCCCCAATTTTCAGATCGCACTCCGTTGAACCCTGTGGGTAATCCCTTTTTTCAATCCGATTTGAGATGTGTCGAGCCTCAGCAGCGACAAATCAAGCTGAAAAGCGCGTCCCTAACTCCGCAGGTCCTTACCGACGTGAAACCGGCAAAAAACAATCCTGAAGTCATTGATCATAAAAATGGCCCTGTAATTGTAATCGATCCGGGTCATGGGGGAAAAGACCCCGGGGCGGTTTCCTCAGACGGTAAAGTAACAGAAAAAGAAATTGTTTTAGAAATTGCCAAGTTACTCAAGAAACGCCTGGAGGAAACGTATCCAAACACTAAGGTGTTTTTGACACGAAATGATGACTCATTCCTTAGTTTAAAAGAACGGGCAAAGATTGCGAATTCCCTGGACGCAGAAGTCTTCATCTCTGTTCATTGTAACGGATCTGACTTCAAATCAGCCTCCGGTCCTGAAATATTTTACCTTAGCAAATCAAGTTCCAGGGGAGCTATGAGAGCCGCGGCCCGTGAGAACGGCGTTTCGTTAAGCAAGATGACGGACCTGGAAGCCACACTGGTCGATCTTTTAACAACCTCAAAAAATAGTGAATCAAACAAACTGGCCGAAGTTGTTCATGATTCTCTCACGGCCACGGATTCGGGATCAGGTATAAAATTTAGGGATCGGGGCGTTAAGCAGGCGCCTTTCTATGTTCTGATCGGAGCCACTATGCCGGCTATTCTCGTAGAATGTGGCTTTGTGAACAACCTCGCTCAGAAAAATATCGATTCTCGAGAAA
>JARLHM010000079.1 GCA_031292235.1 Syntrophaceae bacterium
GAATTTTTCAACCGACCACCATTCGAAGGGCCCGGAACGCATCCGCCATTTAAGGATTCAAAGTAGACATGAAAAGGCAAGGTGAGGCTAGCAGTGCGTCTCACTTTGCTTCCTCTAGACAAACTATTGAAAATGTTCAAGTCATGGAGTAGACGCTTATGTTGCAATCGCTCGTCCATGTCTGCCTCGCCGGGATTTCCGCCGGCATGTTTATTTGGCTGGTAGCCAGTGGTTTAACCCTGGTCTTCGGTGTCCTTCGAGTTTTGAACTTTGCGCACGGCAGTTTCTATATGTTGGGGGCTTATTTATGTTTCGCTGTTCTCAAAGCGATGGGTGGCAATTTCTGGCTTGGGCTTCTATTGGGGCCACTGATTGTAAGTGTGGTTGGATATGTCATGGAGAGATATCTTTTAAGGCTAGTTTATCACCTGGAACTGCCGTACCAATTGCTGCTCACCTTTGCGATGGTGTTGATCTTCGATGATCTTGTCAAAATGATCTGGGGAGCTGGATCCATAGGATCACCCGCCGTTCCCGGTCTTTCCGGATCAGTTTCCATCGCAGGCCGTGAATTTCCGGTTTACAATCTTTTTATAATCGCTGTTGGTCCCCTCGTTGCGCTTGGTCTCTATGGTCTGTTGGAGAAGACCTGGTGGGGAAGGATAGTCCGAGCTTCTGCTTCTGACCGCGAAATGGCCCTATCCATAGGTGTAAACGTTCCTCTACTGTACTCAGGCGTGTTTATGTTTGGGGCGTGGCTTTCGGCTGTTGGGGGCGCCTTGGCGGTCCCATATGTTGGACTACTGACTACCGGGATGGGTGAGGCGATCATCATCTCGGCGTTTATAGTTGTGGTTATCGGAGGCTTAGGCAGCTTGAAAGGGGCGTTCTTTGGGTCTTTAATAGTGGGCCTCCTCAGTTCTTTTGGCACGAGATTTATGCCCATGCTTGACATGTTCCTCACGTTTGGACTCATGGCCGCTGTTTTACTATGGCGTCCTCAAGGTTTCTTCGCAGAAGGCTGACAGATGAACCAGTACTGGAAATATTTCCTGATGTTAGGTTGCCTTGGCGCCTTGGTTGGAATCGGCTTCGTTAGTGGTCCCTTCGTCCTGTACCTCGCGACACGAATTATGATTCTTTCAATTTTCGCGCTTGGATACAATCTGCTATTGGGACGAACCGGACTGCTGTCATTCGGCCATGCCGCTTTCTTTGCAACCGGCGCTTACGGGCTAGCTATCACATCAATACATATAAGCGCTCATCCGCTTTTAGGAATCCTTATCGGCGTAGCCGCTGCGGCGCTCCTGTCACTTTGCATTGGTTTCTTTTGTGTTAGGCATACTGAAATATATTTTGCCATGCTTACCCTCGCTTTCGGGATGATGGTCTTTGCCCTTATATGGAACCTTAGAAGCATAACGGGTGGTGACGACGGGCTTTACGGAATTTCACGCACAGCCATTTCATTGGGTATTGTGAAGATTCCCATTAGAAAGGACTATCAATTCTATTTTTTCGTTCTCCTTTTCTTTGTGACTAGCGTCTTCTTAATCCATCGTATCTACTCATCACCGTTTGGGCTGGTACTTGCCGGCATTCGAGAAAACCATATTCGGGCTGAATTCGCTGGTCTGTCGGTAAAAGCGTATCGTCTTGGAGTATTCACTGTCTCTGGCGCTTTCGCGGGGCTTGCTGGATCACTGTCTGCTCTACTAGAGAGTAACGTCGCTCCATTCTCAGCCCACTGGACCCATTCGGCTGAGCCAGTATTGGTAAGTCTTATTGGGGGGTTACAGACCTTTTCAGGACCTGTGGTGGGCAGTGTTATTTTTGTTGCGCTCAGAGAGGTCCTTCAGCGGTTCACTTACAACTGGATGTTGTGGTTCGGGGTACTATTACTGGGAATTATCATTGGCTTCCGAGGTGGTGTCGTTGGGTCGATTTCAGAAGCTTTTAGGAGATATTCCCGGCCGTGAAACGAGGAGCATAAAGGTGAACACTGCGACTGACTGTAGTAGCGCAGGCTTTGCGCCCCAATATGATGTCAAGGTTCCTTGGGCTGCGCTGATCAGGAAAGGATAACATGGGTGAGAGTCTGTTAGATGTTCGAATGCTGAATAAGGCCTTCGGGACAGTAGTCACGGCCAAGGATCTAAATTTCTCCCTTTATCGAGGAATTATCACTTCTATTATTGGTCCCAATGGCGCAGGCAAATCGACATTAATCAATGTTTTAACGGGACTACTAGCCGCGGATTCAGGAGAGATTTGGTTTCAGGGACGGGAAATTACAAACGAGCCAATTCATCGGCGTGTCAAACAGGGATTAGGTCGTTCATTTCAGGTCGTCAATGTGTTTGGGAATCTTACCTTGTTTGAAAATCTGGCTATCCCTGTCCTTGCTCTCAGGCGAAGAGCCAAAGGTATGATTAAGTCAATAGCTCGCCTGAAAGAAGTTCGAGAAGATGTGGAAATGGTCCTGACACAAGTCGGGCTTCTAGATGAGGCGTACATGATTGCGCGATCCCTTTCGCATGGGGACCAACGCCTTCTGGAGGTGGCCATAGCTCTTGCCGCCAAACCTAGACTCCTCTTCCTTGACGAGCCCACGGCAGGTATGAACCCGGTGGAGAGATCTAGAATTCTGGAAACCATACGCCAACTTTCACAAACCGGGAAGGTTACCTTTGTGATCGTTGAGCACGACATGGATATAGTTTTTTCATTGTCGGATCGCGTTATCGCTTTGCATAGGGGGAAAATAATAGGGGATGGTTCACCGGAGCAAATCAAGATGAATCCTCAAGTGCGAGAAGTCTATCTTGGGGAAGAGGTTGCGTAATGGTGTTGCTGGTAGATCAGATTGACGTCTACTACGGTACGGCTCATGTGTTACAAAACATATCCTTTGAAGTGAAACAGGGCGAGACAGTGGCTCTGCTGGGACGGAACGGCATGGGAAAGACCACTACCCTGCGTTCCATAATGGGTTTAAATCCTCCCACAAATGGATCGATCCGTTTCGAAGGTGAGGAAATCTGTAAACTAACTCCAAATGTCATCGCCAAGCGTGGCGTAAGTTACATTCCCGATGATTTGAGGATTTTTCCTGACCTTACGTGCGAAGAAAACCTGGAAATCGCCGCCAGAGTCTCAAAGCGTTCAGGATACTGGACAAAGGAGCGGGTTGAGAGTTTATTTCCTTTGCTGGCGGATCGCCGGAAGCAAAAGGGTTCCAGTTTTTCGGGTGGAGAAAAGAAAATACTTAGTTTGGGCCGATCCCTAATGATGAACCCGACCCTGATTCTACTCGATGAGCCATCAGAAGGTCTTGCGCCATTGATTGTCCGAACACTCCTCGAAACTATCAAGAAGATAAAAGGACATGGTGTCACGATACTGTTGGCGGACCAGAATTTGCGCTTTTGTAACGAGGTGTGTGACCGAGGCTATATACTCGAGAAAGGGACTGTGGTTCATGGAGGAAGCATGAAGGAGATATGGTCCAACGAAGATGTCGTAAAACGTTATCTTGTTCTCTAAGGCTTTCACCCTAGGGGAGGTAATTTATGAAAATTCTTGTAGGCTATGACGGTTCCAATCAGGCCAAGGAAGCCCTCAACGTGGCCACGAAGCACGCTAAGGCCTTTAATGCGACTGTTTACGTCGTTTGCTCGATGAAAAAGGAATCGCAGACCCCCCAAGGCGAGATCGAACAGGCGCAGGAATCTCTCGAATATACGAGGCAAATTTTCCTGGATAATGGAATCCCGGTAGAAACTCATCTTCTTGTTCGCGGATTTACCCCTGGGGAAGACCTCGTTGAATTTGCTAAGGAACACGACATTGATGAAATCGTGGTTGGAATCAGGAAAACGTCTCCTGTGGGGAAGATTGTTTTCGGTTCCAATGCC
>JARLHM010000007.1 GCA_031292235.1 Syntrophaceae bacterium
GACCAAACGCGCCATAAAGAACTGCGCCAATCTTGAGAAAGGTTAGGAATAGAAATGGAAGGCTGAACGTAGAACAACCTGCGTAAATGCCTCTGTTCTCACGTCATGTAACACATTGAAATAATGTTATTAATTTGCGCTACACATAATGTTGTGCGAAATTGCCACAATATTCTCGTTGATTCCAACGCTGACACTCGTTAACAATTTTGGAGGGCATCCCCTTTAGTCAAAATTGTCACCGCTAATACGTCTACCTAACACAAGTTTGAGACATAGTGATCTAAAAATTCGCTGGATGGCACACATGTTGCTATCCAAACATTATTGAAGTTGTTTGAGTTCATTTATACGCTGGGAAAGGAGATTCTCATGAAATTGAATGGAACTGCGCATGCTTTTAATGAAGCGTTTACAGCTCTGGTTGAATCTGGCTATCAAGTAGTAGCCAGTGATTTCGACGAGTCCGCTTTTAAAGTGTGGAGGAAAAGGGTCATTGATTGTATCGCATCTCTCCTGGGGGTAGATCATCCATACGTCTATTCTTTTTCCGAGTGTGTCCTGCGGCAAGATTCAAATAGTCTATTTTTAGGAAGAGGCCTAATTGATGCGACCAGACGTGAAGTATTGAGGAATATGAATCAATAATCCCAATCACGCCTGAAGTAACCTGGGCAGGAGGATGAAAAATCATGACCACTGAGAGTTTGATGGATGCGTTAATTGAATCCGGCTGGCTCGTTATTAAGAGCGGGTTTGACGAAACGTATTTTAGGTTCTGGGCACAAAACGCCAAGGACTGCCTCGACTTTGTGTTCGGCCAAGACAGCATTTATAGCCAACATTTTAGGCGTCTTATACAAGAATATTCAAGACAGCATTTTTTTGCAGCGGTATTGTTGCTGGGTCAAATAAGGCTTATATTTGGTGTTTATGACTTTTAATGAATTGGGATAGAAGATTTTACCGAACAATTGTGACTTTGATATCAATTGCTATATAAACCTTGTAGCCTAGTGTTGTTTGGCCGAAAGTGTCAGCTTGGGCTGGACGGGACATTTCATGAGTCCAATCCGGACTCGGGGGAATCATAGATTGTCACAACCAGGGCAGCAATAAGAAGCTTGGGATGGGGCCAGAGTGTGGACAGAGCAGAAGTTTATCGAGGCAAAAGCGACGCTGATCTTTTAGCCACCCTTAAGGGACCGCCAATTCATGGTAATTCTAGTTCATAGCCCAGAGACCCATAACCTTGGCAACGACGCTGTTACATTTTAGCCAACACTGGAACATAGCCACTCCTCTACAGCCGCTACTGCATCCTCCGGAATGTTCCGGCAACGGTCCAAATCCCCCAAGATGATTGCCGCTCCTCATAATTCAGGATAATGTAGGTTTTTCGGAATAAGGAATTTGAGTAGATCCTATCCTACAGGTTAAATCAAGTTCCAGCGCTTTGATCATAAAAAATGTGGTGAGCATGCTGGGACGAAATGTTTACTTTCCTAAGGGTTTATGGAGTTCAATAGTTATCAAGCGCTGTTCAAAAATTGAAATCAGCAATTTTATGTTATATTGTTAGATACCTAAGGTATTTGGGCGAATAATACTTGAACAGGAATGCGGAGACCTCATTTTGAACAGCGCCCTATGGCCATTAGCAATTTATTTTTTTGCTGCAATCGCGCTTGTAGTAATAATGATAGGGCTTTCGTATCTCCTTGGGGAAAGCCATGAAGAGAGGACTACGGGCGATCCCTATGAGTCCGGGATGGTTGTGACCGGCTCAGCGCATGTTCGTTTTAACGCTCCATTCTATCTGATAGCCGTTTTCTTTGTGATTTTCGATCTCGAAACTCTTTTCATAATTTCATGGGCGGTCGCTGTTCGTGACTTGGGATGGACCGGCTACATCGAAATATTTGTTTTTATTGCAGTTCTCTTTATTTCACTGATATACCTATGGCGTGTTGGGGCCCTGGAGTTGCGTGGAAGGGATACAACCATTCCACGTAAAGCATCTAGCTTATTGGGAAACACCGAAACATGGAACTGACCTCGGTTGGACAGGTCAATTCCTGTAAGGCCTAAAATACAACGTGCCAGAGCCACCAGAACAAATTCATGGAGATAAAGCTGACATCATGCGTTGGAGTTTGACAAAACCTCGTTCCGATTCATCAAGTAGAGATGGCGCCTCGGCCGAAGACGCTGTGCAGTCAAGTGTCATTCTCACAAAAGCTCAAGATTTAATCGCATGGGGCCGTAAATATTCTATCTGGCCTTTCAATTTCGGTTTGTCGTGTTGTTACGTGGAGATGGCAACCGCGTTTACAAGCAAATACGATGTGGCGCGTTTCGGATCAGAGGTCCTTCGCGGAACCCCTCGTGAAGCTGATCTTATGGTTATTGCCGGAACGGTATTCATCAAAATGGCCCCAATAATCAGACGAATGTACCAACAAATGATGGAGCCTCGCTGGGTAATTTCGATGGGATCTTGCGCCAACTCCGGCGGTATGTACGACATTTACAGTGTGGTTCAGGGCGTGGACAAATTTTTGCCGGTTGATGTTTATGTACCGGGTTGTCCGCCCCGCCCTGACGCGTTCCTGGAAGGCTTGACTCTCCTTCAAAGCGCAGTGGGCAATGAACGTCGGCCATTGAGTCGATTTGTAGGCCCTCAAAATGTTATCAGTCCTGAAAAACCATCTATGCGTGACTTGAAAAAGGAAGCCAGAAAACTAGTGACAACACTCCCGTCCCCAGATGAACTCTAGGAGATGTTTCCAAAAATCTTATGGATCAAAACATAGACATTCTTCAGCAATTACGAGTTCGATTCGGAGAAGGGATTTTTACGCCCCAGGCTACCTTTGATGATGTCACAACGGTCTGGGCGCCTAAAGAAAGCACGCATGAAGTCCTGCGCTACCTCAAGGAGGATATTCCTAAACCGTTCAGGATGCTCTACGATGTGACGGCCATAGATGAAAGGCTTCGTTCACACCGACTTGATCAATCTGACACCGACTTTACGATTGTCTATCATCTTCTGTCCTTTGACCGAAACATGGACATCCGTATTAAAACGGCGCTTAAGGGGGGAAACCCTTCCGTCTCCAGCATCGTCGATATCTGGCAATCGGCTAACTGGTACGAACGGGAAATCTGGGACATGTTCGGGATACGGTTCGAAGGTCACCCTCACCTAAGACGAATCCTCATGCCTCCATCATGGGAAGGTCATCCGTTGCGTAAAGAACATCCAGCTCGAGCGACAGAGATGGGGCCTTTCCAGCTTCCAGAGGAAAAAGCGGAATCTCTAGAAAAGGATTTGCAGTTCCATCCTGAAGAATGGGGCATGAAATTCGGTGGTGAGGACACTGATTTTATGTTCCTTAACTTGGGGCCCCAACATCCCGGGACTCATGGCCTGCTTCGGATAATTCTTGCGCTTGATGGCGAGGAAATAGCGGACGCGGCCATGGACATCGGCTACCATCACCGCGGGGCGGAGAAAATGGCTGAACGCCAATCCTGGCATACGTTCATACCCTATACGGATAGGATAGACTATCTTGGCGGCGTTATGAACAATTTTGCCTATGTTCAGGCCGTAGAGAGACTTGCCGGAATTCAAGTTCCCGAAAAAGCTCAAATGATTCGAATCATGATGGCTGAATTTTTTCGCATATCGAGTCATTTGGTATGGTACGGCACGTTTGCTCAAGACCTCGGCGCTATGTCTCCTGTTTTTTACATGTTTAACGACAGAGAGCGTGTTTTTGAAATAGTTTCAGCCATTACCGGCGGACGGATGCATCCCGCGTGGTTTAGAATCGGCGGAGTCTCTCAGGACCTCCCTAAAGGGTGGGACAGACTGGTAGATGATTTCATCCAGTACTTCCCGGCACGCTTGGCAGAGTATGACAAGTTGGTCATGCAAAACCGGATCTTCAAAGCCAGGACTCAAGGTATAGGCGCATATACTCTCGATGAGGCCATAGAATGGGGCGTAACCGGACCGGGGCTAAGGGCCTGCGGGCTTGACTGGGATTTCCGTAAGAAGAGACCATATTCCGGTTATGATCAACTTCAATTCGACGTACCCACCGCGAACAACGGCGATTGCTATGACAGAGCAGTTGTAAGGGTGGAAGAACTTCGACAGAGCCTGAGGATTATAGAACAATGTCTAAAAAACATGCCCGAAGGATCCTATAAATCCGATCATCCTCTGGCTACTCCGCCTCGTAAAGAAAATACGATGAAGGATATCGAAACTCTCATCACGCATTTTCTCAGTGTAAGTTGGGGTCCAGTCATCCCACCCGGCGAGGCTTTTTTCAGAATTGAAGCGACAAAAGGCGCAAATAGCTACCATTTGATCAGTGATGGCAATTCCATGGCTTATCGAGTGCGAATTCGCACTCCATCTTTCGCTCATCTTCAGATGGTCCCCTCCATTACCAGAGGATTAACAATAGCTGATCTTATAGCGATTCTCGGGAGCGTGGATTATGTATTGGCAGACGTGGACCGGTAGTATTAAAAATGCTGTCTGATGAAATAAAATCCGAAATTCACTGTGGAATCAGCGCATGTCCCACCAGACGATGTGCGATCCTCGAAGCCCTGCAAATAGTTCAGAGACATCATGGATGGGTCTCCGAAGAAAGGCTCAAAGCGGTAGCTGAATTCCTAGGTTTGACTGTCGAAGAAGTGGACGGGGTGGCCACGTTCTATAACCGGATTTATCGTAAGCCAGTGGGAAGGCACATAATTTTTGTATGTGACAGCGTGAGTTGCTGGATAATGGGATTTGAGAACATTCTTGATCATATCCAAAAGCGGCTGGGCATAAGTTTCGGTGAAACTACGTCGGATGGCCGTTTCACTTTATTGCCGATTCAATGTCTCGGGGCATGTGAACAGGCCCCCGCAATTATGATCGACGGGCAATTGTACGGTTATCTGGACCGGGATAAAATCGAAGCGATACTTGGGGGCTACGAATAGAGACATAAATGGAGCGACCTCTAACCAAACATATTACAATTGGCGGAGACCCACTTAACCTGGCCGAATATGAGAAAGTTGGTGGTTATGAGGCTTGCCGAAAATCTCTCAGGACTCTGACCCCTGACAATATTTTGCAACTGGTGAAAGATTCGAACCTTAGGGGAAGAGGAGGCGCCGGTTTTCCAACCGGTCTTAAATGGAGTTCCATGCCTTCCTCGCAAAACAGTCCCAGGCCTCGATATCTGATAGCTGATGCGGACGAAATGGAACCAGGCGCATTTAAAGATCGCATATTGATGGAAGGAAACCCTCATCAACTGATTGAGGGACTGATAATCTGCGCTTACACAGTGGATACTGAAATTGGTTACATCTTTATACGGTCTGAATATACTCTAGCCGCTGAACGCATCAGGAAGGCTATCGGGGAAGCGTATGAAAAGGGTTACCTGGGATTCAACATTTTTGGCTCGGGCTTTAATTTTGAGCTTAGGCTACATGTGAGTTCGGGCAGATATATCTGTGGCGAGGGGACCGCACTGGCCAATTCCATTGAAGGCAATCGGGCTGTTCCACGACACAAGGTTCCCCGCCAGACAGAGTCAGGCCTTTGGGGTATGCCCACACTGCTAAACAATGTTGAAACCCTTTGCAACATACCCCATATTATTAATAATGGCTCAATATGGTTCAAGAATCTGAGCAAATGTAAAGATGGTGGGACCAAAATCTTTGGTGTTAGCGGAAAAGTTAAGAAGCCCGGGGCCTGGGAGCTTCCTATGGGAACAACCATCAGGGAAATCCTCGAAGAACATGCCGGAGGCATGCTAGACGGATTAAAATTTCGTGGAACACTTCCAGGCGGAGCTTCTACAGATTTCCTAGTGGAACAACATTTGGACGTTCCGATGGATTACGATTCGGTCCAAAAGGCAGGGAGCCGTTTTGGCACTGGCACGATGATCGTGTTGGACGACCATACATGTCCAGTAGGAATGGTTCACAATCTGGAGAGTTTTTTTGCGAGAGAATCCTGTGGATGGTGTACTCCATGCCGGGAGGGATTGCCTTGGACAGCCAAGGTCCTCAAAGCGATTGAAGATGGAAAAGGCGAACCCGGCGACATTGAGATACTTGAATTTCACATACGAGCGCTTGGTCCTGGAAGAACTTTTTGCGCATTAGCTCCTGGCGCAATGGAGCCCCTGCGAAGCGCATTAAAATTTTTCAGAGAAGACTTTGACGCGCACATCAAAGAGAAGCGTTGTCCGTGGAGTTAAGGTATGGCTACAATTTTCATAGATAATGCTCCCTACCAAGTTCAAGACGGACAAAATCTTCTGAGCGCATGCCTTTCTTTGGGTTTCAACATTCCCTATTTTTGTTGGCATCCTGCAATGCACGCTGTAGGGGCTTGTCGCATGTGCGCGGTGAAACAGTTTAGGGATGAGAACGACGCCCGCGGTTCCATTGTTATGTCGTGCATGACTCCTGCCGCTGACGGAACTAGAATTTCCATCGATGACAATGATGTCCGGGAGTTTCGTGCAGGTGTTATCGAATTTCTTATGCTTAACCATCCTCATGATTGTCCCGTCTGTGATGAAGGTGGTGAATGTCACCTTCAGGACATGACTGTAATGTCGGGACATGTTTATCGTCGATATCGTTTCAAGAAGCGGACATATCTAAACCAGAATTTGGGGCCATTCATCAACCATGAGATGAACCGCTGTATACAGTGCTACCGCTGTGTCAGATTTTATAGAGATTATGCTGGAGGAAGAGATTTTAACGTTTTTGGAATCCACGACCGGATATATTTCGGTCGATGTAGTGACGGGACACTTGAGAATGAATTCAGTGGAAATCTGGTTGAGGTTTGTCCAACCGGTGTTTTTACCGACAAAACCTTGAGAAAACATTACACCCGCAAGTGGGATATGCAGACAGCCCCCTCAATTTGTCCGCATTGTGGGTTAGGGTGTAACATCATTGTTGGTGAGAGATATGGTTCCGTCCGCAGAATACTTAATAGGTATAATCATGAAGTAAATGGTTATTTCCTTTGTGATCGAGGTCGTTTCGGATATGAGTTTGTGAATGGGGATTGTCGAGTCCGTCAACCACTTGTTAGACACACATCAAAAAGTTTGGATGTCTCCTCGCTGGAACCCATCGAAAAGAAAGAAGTCCTTCAATATTTAGCTAAAATGATGACGTCTAGTGAACGAGTCATCGGTTTAGGATCTCCCCGGGCCACACTAGAGGCGAATTTTTCATTAAGATCATTAGTAGGGCCTGAGAATTTCTACGTTGGAATGTCAGAACCTGAGCTTAAAATGGTCTTGCAGATAATTGAAATATTGAGCAATGGACCGGCCTATTCCCCTTCGCTCCGAGATGTGGAGCAATGTGACGCTGTTTTGATTTTGGGAGAAGATGTTACGAACATAGCGCCACGCTTAGCTCTATCCTTGCGTCAGTCAGTGCGTCAAAAGCCCATGGAAATAGCTGAAAGGTTAAAGATCCCGCGGTGGGCCGATGCTGCGGTTAGGCAAGCCGTTCAATCTGAAAGGGGACCTTTATTCATTTTGAGCCCCATGGCCACAAAACTGGACGACATTGCCACAAAGACACTGCTTGCGCCCCCGGATGATATTGCCAGGCTAGGGTTTCAGATCGCTCACGAGATAAACCCCGAGGCTCAGCCAGTTTTGGATCTGTCGGAAAACCTTCGAGAACTGGCGGTCAGCATCGCGGCGGCGCTGAAGCAGGCGTCTCTGCCTCTAGTGGTATCTGGAACCAGTTGCGGGTCAGTTCCAGTGATAAATGCGGCGGCCAATGTCGCGTGGGCATTGTGCACGCAAGGAAAGAAGACCGGGTTGTGCTATACCGTGCCGGAATGTAACAGTTTAGGCCTTGGATTGATGGGTGGTCTCAATATACGAGATTGCTTTGAAAAGATCATGACCGGTTCAGCCGGCACATTAATAATCCTGGAAAACGATCTTTATCGCCGAGCCGAAGCGCAAACAATCGAAGCTGTTCTACAAAAGTGTAAAAACGTTGTAGTAATTGACCATATATTGAGTCGAACAGCCAGAGAAGCCGATGTGGTATTGCCTTCCGGCACATTTACTGAAACGACCGGTTCCCTTGTAAACAGTGAAGGACGCTGTCAAAGGCAATTCCGTGTGATCCCTCCAACAGGAGAGGTCCAAGAGGGCCATCATTGGCTGTTGGATATTATGACTTCGATTGGCCGTTCCGACGTAAATCAGATCTCCAGTCTTGAAAGCGTCGGCGAATTAATGGCAAAGGAATTTCCAATCTTTAAACCTCTGGTCGAAATAGCGCCTCGAGCTGATTTCCGGGAGTTCGGACAGAAAATCCCACGCCAACCTCATCGGTACAGCGGACGGACGGCAATGCTGGCAGACATCAGCGTGCACGAACCGAAACCACCCGATGATCCAGAATCACCTTTATCTTTTTCCATGGAGGGTTACCAGGGTATCCCGCCTGCTCCATTAATTCAAAGATTCTGGACCCCGGGCTGGAACTCGTGTCAGGCTGTGAACAAATTCCAAAGTGAAATAGATGGCCCACTCGTCGGTGGAGATCCAGGTAGGCGCTTGATAGGGCTGTTGAACGGAAACGAATTGGTTTTTTTTAGCGAAATCCCTCAGACCTATGAACCCCGCGATGGAGAATGGCTCGTAGTTTCAATATCAAACATCTTTGGATCTGAAGAGTTGAGTAGCCTGGCGCCAGCGATCTCCGAACGAGTTCCTGAACCATATGTGGGGTTGAATCCAGAAGACGCTAATTCATTAGGCAAAAAGGATGGCGAAAAGTTGCTCCTTTCGATCAATGGTATTTCTAAATCTCTCCCTGTACGAGTTATAACCTCATTGCAGCCAGGGATAATCGCTTTACCAATAGGGCTTTCAGGTCTTGAGGGAATAGCGTTACCAGCATGGGGGAAGGTACTGGAAAATAGAAATGGGTGAACCAATCCGATCGATCATAATTTTAATCGCCGTTTTGGTAGGTGTGCTCGCCATAGCCGCTGGGTTGATCTGGTTGGAGCGTCGGATGCTTGGATTGTGGCAGGACCGTTATGGTCCAAATCGCGCTGGTCCGTTCGGATCTCTTCAGGTTGCGGCGGACATGATTAAAATATTTACAAAAGAGGATTGGATACCACCTTTTGCCGACAAACCTGTCTTCGTGATCGCCCCTGCGATTATAGTTGTAACGACTCTTCTGTCCTTTGCGATAATCCCGTTTGCGCCGGGGATAGAGATCGTAAATTTAAACATAGGATTGTTATTTTTTCTTGCGATGTCGTCTTTAAGTGTTTACAGCGTTGCCTTGGCGGGTTGGGCGTCGGACAATAAGTACTCCTTGCTGGGTGGTTTGAGAGCGGCGGCTCAGATGCTTGGTTACGAAGTGTTCATGGGATTATCGCTCGTTGGTGTTGTCATGCTCGCGGGGTCATTTAGTCTGCGTGAAATAGTGGAAGCCCAACGGAAGGTGTGGTTTGTCATCCCACAATTTCTGGGCTTCGTGATCTTTTTAATAGCAGGACTTGCGGAAACGAGACGAATACCTTTTGATCTTCCTGAGGCTGAGAATGAACTTGTAGCAGGTTATCATACCGAATATTCGGGCATGAAATTCGGGATGTTCTTCGTTGGCGAATATATCGGGGTCACGCTTATCAGCGCCTTAATCGCAACCTTGTTCTTCGGTGGTTGGCTGGGGCCTTTGCTCCCACCGCTATTATGGATGATGATTAAAACTTTTTTCTTTATCTGCGGCTTCATATTGGTCCGGGCGTCTCTCCCCAGGCTCAGGTACGATCAGTTGCTTTCGTTCGGCTGGAAATTGATGCTTCCTTTGTCGCTACTCAATATTGTAGTTACCGGCGCCATTATCCTGGCCGCAAGTTGACGAAAGATAAAAATGTTTAGTTTACTCAAGGGAATCTGGACAGTTCTCAAACACTCAATCAGGAAACGAGAAACCGTCCTTTATCCGGAAGAAAAGCCTCTTCGGTACCCTCGATGGAGGGGCAGGATTATATTGTCGCGCGACCCCGATGGGTCGGAGCGCTGCGTAGCGTGCTACCTATGTGCAGCGGCATGTCCGGTTGATTGCATTTCCCTACAGGCTACCCAGGATAAACAGGGGAGACGCTATCCCGAATTTTTCCGAATCAACTTTTCCCGTTGTATTTTTTGTGGCTTTTGTGAAGAAGCCTGCCCTACATATGCGATCCAGCTTACGAATGATTTTGAGATGGGTGAATATTATCGTCACAATTTTGTGTATGAAAAGGAGCATCTACTTATAAGCGGTCCAGGGAAATATCCTGACTACAATTTTTACAGAGTCGCGGGAATCTCTATTGGCGAAAAAAACAAGGGCGAATCGGAGAATGAAAAGCCCCCTGTGGATATTCATAGTCTCATGCCCTAAAAGACCCCTTTTTGAGGACAAATGTATGAATGGCGTTTTTTATCTATCTGCTGTAGTGGCTATTTTGGCTACCATGATGGTCGTTACTCGTCTTAATGCTGTTCACGCTCTTCTCTATCTAATAGTTTCTTTTTTTTCAGTCGCATTGATCTTCTTTACGCTTGGAGCGCCATTCGTGGCGGCCCTTGAGATAATCGTCTACGCGGGAGCAATCATGGTGCTTTTCGTGTTTGTAATCATGATGCTTAACCTTGGACCAAGTTCTAAAGAACAGGAGAGTGTTTGGCTAAAGCCCAACGCGTGGATTGGACCGTCTCTGCTTGCAGGAATTCTTATTTTAGAACTAATATATCTGATGGTTTTGACAGGGGGCCCGACAACTTCTCCCACAGTGGAAATTACTCCCAAACAGGTTGGGATAGCGCTTTTTGGTCCTTATGCTATTGGTGTTGAACTGGCGTCCATGCTGCTGCTGGCGGGTTTGGTTGGCGCTTATCACCTCGGCGCTAGGCGGCCACGAGGCCTATCTTCAAGAACAGGGGATAAATCATGACAGCGGCTGTCCCAATCGAACATGTGCTGATTGTGGCCGCTGTCCTTTTCGGGTTGGGTCTTATAGGGGTGCTTATTCGTAGAAACCTTATTTTCATGCTTATGTCTGTCGAAATAATGCTAAATGCTTCAGGTCTGGCCTTTGTTGCGGCTGGATCAAAATGGGGACAGACCGATGGTCAGGTAATGTTTGTCTTCATTCTTTCGATGGCGGCGGCGGAAGTTGCCGTAGGACTGGCGCTGGCAATTCAGTTTTATCACCAATTTAAAACACTGGACACAGACGAAGCAAGAAAGGCCCGAGGCTAGCATGCTTGATCTGTTATGGATCGTTCCGGCATTTCCAATTTTAGGTTTCTTAACCCTGGTCCTGACTGGATCAAGGTTGTCTCACAAGGGACAATCCTTAGTAGGGGTCGGGTCTGTTGGGGCCTCGGCAGCTTTAAGTTTAGCCATAGCCATCAGTTTCATTACCGCCCCACCTACTGATTACCATTACGGCGAAACTCTCTGGAACTGGATCACTATTGGTAATTTTTCGCCGACAATTGGATTTCATTTGGACGCTCTTTCGATCTGCATGATGCTTGTGGTTACTGTAGTTGGGTTTTTGATTCACTTATATTCTGTGGGATATATGGCCGGCGATGATGGATTTAGACGTTTCTTCGCATATATGAATCTTTTTGTAGCCTCGATGCTCACGCTCGTGCTTGCGGACAATCTGCTAATGCTTTACCTGGGTTGGGAAGGCGTGGGGCTATGCAGCTTTTTGTTAATAGGTTTCTGGTACAAAGAACCCGAAAATGTAAAAGCCGCCACCAAAGCGTTCGTGATAACACGTATTGGCGATACTTCAATGGTGATCGGTTTATTCCTTTTGTTCAACTCATTGGGGACATTGCAAATACAGGAGTTGACAGTTCGCGCCACCCAACAATGGGCCGTCGGATCGACGATGCCAGTACTTGCCGCAGCGTTACTCTTAGGCGGGGCCTTGGGTAAATCCGCCCAGCTTCCGCTTCAAACCTGGTTGCCTGACGCGATGGCCGGTCCAACACCGGTAAGCGCCCTGATCCATGCCGCAACGATGGTAACAGCCGGCGTATATTTGATAGCACGCATGAATGTCTTGTTCACTCTAGCGCCTGTCGTTCAGTCAGCCGTGGCTATTGTTGGCCTTGTGACTTTGCTCTTGGCGGGCTTTAGCGCCTTGGCCCAGACTGACATTAAACGGGTGTTGGCATACTCTACGATAAGCCAGATCGGCTACATGTTTCTGGCCCTCGGGGTTGGGGCATGGTCAGCCGCGATTTTCCATTTCGTTACGCATGCGTTTTTCAAGGCCCTTTTATTTCTGGCGACCGGGTCTATCATACTTGCGGCGGGTCACGAACAAAATATGTTCAAGCTTGGTGGGGTCCGTAAAAAACTACCAGTTACTTTCTGGACGTTTCTCATAGGGGCCGCTTCTCTAGCGGCGCTACCTCTGGTGACAGACGGTTTCTACAGCAAGGACATGATTCTGTGGGATGTATGGTCGTCGACAAAAGGCGGGCCGTGGTTATGGGCTGGAGGAATCGCAGGGGCCCTCCTGACATCGCTCTACACCTTTCGCATGGTTTTTCTAACTTGTTTCGGCGCCCCAAAAACCACGTTGACTTCCCACCCAAGAAATTCAATGCGTATTCCCTTAATAACGCTTGCAATATTATCGGTGGTGGTGGGTTTTATCGAATTGCCTCATAATTTTGCGAATGTACATTTATTTTCGGATTTCCTGAACACCGTCTTACCGCCCTTTGAGGCAAATAGCGCCAACCTGCACGCAGAATTGGCGTTAGAGATCATCGCGGGACTAGTTTGCGTCGTGGGAGTTCCTGTTTGTTACCTATTATATCTGAAGAGCCCTGATCACTCTGATAAATTGGCAAGAAGTTCTGTAGGTTTGGGATTACGTAATCTCTGGTTCTCCGGTTGGGGGTTTGACCTGATTTATGATAAATTAGTAGTTAGGCCGTTCATTTGGATCACGGACTTCAACAAAACAGATTTTGTGGATAATTTTTACGGATTCGTCGCAACCATCACGCAGGTCCTTCACCGAGTCTTAAGCCTCACCCAAACGGGGAAACTCAGGCAATACGCTTTGGGTATAACATTTGGAGCCATCTTGATCCTAGGAATACTGGCCTGCTTATGACACTGATTTGGCTAATCATTATTCCCCTATTTGCTGGAATTGTATCGTGGATTTCGGCTCGCCGTAGCGATCTGTGGCCTCGCTGGATTTCGTTATCCGCTCTCTGCCTGGAAATGTTTATCATTTTATTTTTTTGGGTAGACC
>JARLHM010000080.1 GCA_031292235.1 Syntrophaceae bacterium
CGTTTTAGCCGCCACTCTCCTTGAGACTAGTTTACGATATTTTAATGTTCTTTGTCAATAAAAATCTTTGCTAGCCTCTCGTCTTTCCCGTTCAACGGGAAGCACAATCAATACTATAGGTATGACAGCCTGTCAACAAAACAGGTTGCATTGGAACATGTTGGTTTCAGTTGGCCAATGCTGGTGCGGCCTATAAAATTATCACGATCCCTTTTCATCCGATTCTTAACCTCTGACCAACGAAAATCTCACCATTTTTTAACGCTTGACTCGCTTTTTCTCCATTTTTTTGTTCTTTTGACTCGCCGAAATCAGCCCCTATTCTGTCCTTGTTTCAGCACTTCTTTCGCCGCCATTCCAGGAAAACCACATCCCGTCTACCTTAGGCCAATTTTGCGCGGCGCGTTGTACAAAATATAGTCGTGTACGCAAAAACGCGCCCAGCGGGTCTTCCCGACAAGGCGCGTTTGGTTACGCGCAGGCTATCTAAAGATTATGCCGATTTCCTAAGTTCTTTTGGCCAAAAAAGCTGTACCGCATGGACAGGGCACGCTTGCTCGCATAGCCCGCAGCCCACACAAGCTTTGGGCTCATACAGGCCGGCAATGGACTCCCCGTCTATCTCCCCCATTGCAAGCGCCTGGAAGGGGCATACAGCCACACAAACTTCGCAGCCTACGCAATCTTCTTTGAATACATAGGGTTTAGGCCACTCGGATCGCTTAATCTTTTCCGGCTTCATCCCCTTTTCGTTGCGTATTGCGCCGTAGGGACATGCGCGGCCACATACTCCGCATTCGATGCATCTCGTTACATCAATGCTATGTGGTTGCTTTTTCTCTCCGCTGGAAGCCCTCTGAGGACAAACGCGCGCGCACGTCTGACAGCCACGGCACTCTTCCTGAACTATTCTGTATGGCATGTATTAGCTCCTCCATGATTTATCTGGGATTTACTCTTGCGAGTTGATTTAATTAACAGACTCTACGGCCTTAACAGCCGGCACTTTCTCTTTAAGAACCTTTTCGATGCCCATCTTCAGGGTCATCTGGCTCATGGGGCATCCGCCGCAAGCGCCCTTAAGTCTAAGTTTTACAATACCTTCATCAGTTATTTCCACAATTTCAGCGTCTCCACCGTCGGCTTGAAGCTGTGGCCTGATCAGGTCTAGGGCGGCCTGAACTTCTTCTCTCATAATGATCTGGCTCCTTTCAATTGATCGCCGCAAAGGTTAGGTATTTGAGCATATCACATAGGATTTCCTAAGACAGCCAAAAAACTCAACTAATCGCGGTCATACCAAACTTTTGTGAGTCATCAGGATAAATAACCTGAACACTGTCGGGCTCGGTTCTCCCTATCAACTCTCGTTTTACAGGCTACGCATCAGTTTCCATTGGTCAATGGCCCTTAGAGCTTCATTCTCAGTCAGCCGTAATTTTTCCAGCGCGCAATCTTTTTCCTCCATTTCCACCTTTGCAGCGTTTAGGATCGTCATCCTGCAAATCTCCTCTATATCGCCGCACGAGAGGTTTTCAGATTCCCTTGCCAACACACTATAATCATCAGAGTAACTTATTCTGTCCCGAGACAGATACATCTGGAATATCAATTCCCTATCGTTGTTGGCGGGTAAGTGTAACTGCAATTCCCTGCTGAACCTTCCAGTGGCGCGCAGCGCCGGGGCCACATCATCGGCGCGTACAGCGGTAGCGACGACGAGGATAGGTTTTTCACATTTTATCGAATTCATTTCAAGAACGAGCTGATTGACAATCCTGTCTATTACCTTTGAGTCCGACCAGCCGGACGTGGCGAAAGAATCAACGCTATCCACTATCAACACGGTTGGAGCCAATTCCCTGGTCTGCCGGAAGAGTTCTCGAATGTTCCGTTCACTCTCACCCATATATTTTGATAGCAGCTCAGGACCGCGTATCTCTATGACGTTAAACCCGCTTTCTTTTGCTATAGAACGCGCCATGAGGGTTTTTCCCACACCTGACGGGCCTGTCAGCAAGAGCCCTGAAGGCCGGTTCACGCCCAATTTCTCTAGAAACGCTCCATTCCTTAAAGGCCAGAGGATGGTTTCCTTTAAAAACTCGACTTCTCTGGAAAACCCGGCAATATAGTCCCAACCAGCCCCAGACAGATTAACTTCAAACCTTCTCCCGGATGATGGCCGCATGTTTTTGAGAGCGCTTTCGAAATCACAGGATTCAACCATAAGCTCTTCCAGGAAGTCTTCCGACAGTTGCTGTTCAGTGTCTTCAAGGCCTGGCAAAAACCTCCTTAGCGCTTCGTACGCGGCTTCCTGACACAGAGATTTGATGTCTGCGCCGACAAACCCGTGAATCCTTTCCGCGAAATCGTCAAGATTTACCGGGCCCAGCGGCATATTGCGCGTGTGTATTTCAATAATTTCCCTACGGCCAGCCACATCCGGAACCCCTATAATTATCTCCCTATCGAATCTCCCGGGTCGCCTCAAAGCCGGGTCAAGATTGTTCGGCAAATTTGTGGCCGCAAGCACCATTACCTCTCCGCGGTCTTCAAGGCCATCCATGAGCGCCAACAATTGCGCGGTCACCCGACGTTCGACTTCACCTTCGGATGTGTCGCGTCGTGGGGCTAGGACATCAATTTCATCTATGAAAATTATGGCGGGCGCATGTTTGTACGCGTCTTCAAACGCGGCTCGAAGTTTAGCTTCACTCTCTCCATAGTGTTTGGCCATTATTTCGGACCCCACTACGCTTTTAAACCAGCATCCAGTTTCCGCCGCTACCGCCCTAGCTATAAGGGTCTTTCCGGTACCTGACGGCCCATAAAGTAAAACCCCTCTAGGAGGATCAATGCCCAAACGATAAAATATTTCAGGGTGTTTCAAGGGAAGTTGTACGACTTCCCTAACCTTACTGACCGCTTCATGTAAACCTCCCACATCGTTAAAATATGTTTCTTTGCTCGAAACATATTCCTGACCGTTCTCGTCAACTAGTCCTATTCGGGTCCCGGGCGACACCTTACATATTTCATTAGGTTCAGTTTTAAATATCCTAAAACGAATCGTCTCGCCTCGGTTCGTCTCAAGCGTAATAAATTCGCTACCAGCCAAGACGACCCCATCAACTTTGTCGAGCATGGAACGAATCTGCTGTTTAGTTAAATCAATACCCACCGGGGCCTGGAGTGTAACGCTTTCAGCGTCTACGCAAACCGCCTTACGAAGCCTTACCTGGCTGAACATCTGGAAACCGGTCCTGTCCATGGTGTCCCGGTCAAAAGACACCATTCTAGTGTCAATCCACGAGTTCGGATGACTTTTCGCCTGAACTATACATCCCTGGGGACCAAGAATCTCGACAGCGTCTCCGTCGGACAATTCGAGGTTCTCCATAAAGGTCTTAGATATAAAGACCGCTCCTGTTCCGGGAAAATCGTCTATAACTTTGGTGACGACGAATGAGTAAGTTGTGTTTGGACTCTTGTGGCAGTCACAATCTTCGTGACTATGCCAGTCTCCCGGAAGATGGTCGTTACAATGGCACTCCATTGAAGCCTCCTGGCGTTGTCCTCGGGAACTAATTATTAAAAATATTCCAGTAACTTCTTATCTATTTTTACCCTGACTTCATGCGTCAATAGACTAGGAATTTTATCAGAGCGTCAGGAGCCCTCCTGAATGTTATCTAGACGTTTTTCTAGACTCACCTGGAAGCTTCCGTCTTCAGCCAGAGCCTTAAATCATCTGTAATTCCACAGGCCCTGTTTTTACACGCAAAATGTTTTACGGACGCGTCTATCAAATCCTGTGGCGCCTCAACTTCCGAGACTACTTCGTAATTCTTGTGACTTTGCCTCACAAGCATGAGACGAGCTGGATTAGACATTGCGTTTATCTTGAAATACGCGCTCTCTTCGTTGCATGATTTGGCGTGATTTAACCCTCTTGACCAATTTGTTCCCCATTCCAGGTAACGAGTCACGGCGTCAAACGGGTGAAGTTCCCAATCAATTAGCCGCTCTATTTCTTTATCCTTTAAGATTTCACCTATTTTTTTCACGGTAGGTTCCTCCGGGAAATATTTACTGTAAACGCTTAACAAATTACGATGCCGTGGATTGGTAAAAGTTTCTGAGCTGGTGGGGTTCAGGCCGAATTGGTGAAATTCTTTTGCCTGCTAATAAATGAAAAGGCGACATCCCCAGTCGCCAGAGTGGAGATGTCGCCCAATTTGAGGGAGTAGCAGGAATCATGTAACAGGCGTCTGGGAGCCTGTAAGGATTATTTTATCGGAGGCACGTAAGGAATCCATTGGGAAAACAGCCAACACAGGAAAAAGATCACTGGTGTATGAACAATAAGTTGTAGGAAAGAGTAACCGACCAGATCACGGGCTTTAACACCGAGCAACCCCAGTAAGGGCAGCATCCAGAATGGATTTATCAGGTTAGGTAAAGCTTCGGCCGCATTGTAGATCTGAACAACCCATCCTAGGTGGACCTTCAATTCGTTGGCCGCTTGCAAAACGTACGGCGCTTCAATGACCCATTTCCCGCCACCTGACGGTATAAACAAGCCCAGAACCGCCGAATAGAAAGCCACCAGCAGCGCATAGGTGCTATGCGTGCTTATGGAAGTAAACAGGTTAGCCAACCAATGAGATATACCAGTCCCTGTTATGATTCCGAAAATGACGGCGTAAAACGGAAATTGTATGAGCACACCACCTGTAGCAGGAATTGACTGACCCACGGCGCGCAAGAAACGTTTAGGCCGCCAGTGAAGCAACATTCCCACCGAAATAAAAATGAGGTTGTAAGTATTTAGATCCAAAGCCGCTAACGGTCCTTGCGGCGAAGTCCTGAACACATCGATCAGATAAGCGAACAACACCAAGCAAACCAGTATTGTCAACAAAGGACTATATTCAAGCCATTCACCTGGTTTCTTTCGTGGCTCTAGTTCCACGTTGATCGGGTCAAATTTGACCCCGTAATAGTCGACCGTCTTCGCATTTTCAGGAGAAGGAGCGGACCAGTATGCGATTAGGACGGAAATAGTAAGCAATACGGCCGCTGTAATGATGCTTTCCCATAGGAAGATCGTCTGCGTCAGCGGGATTATTCCGCTTATATTTAATAGAGCGGGCGGAATAGAGCCTTTGGTAGCCATTAGCAAGGCAGCGGAGGACGACAGTCCCATCGCCCAGATACTTCCTAGCCCCAAATAAGCGGCCGCGCCTATCGCGCGATAGTCGATCCCGTCAATTCGACGAACCAGTTCACGCACCAATAATCCGCTAAAGATAAGACTGAAGCCCCACGAAATCAGCGATGTCAGCATTGAAAACAGTGCCACGAAGGCTACGGCCCCTCTGGGTGTCGATGGAATTGACGCCAGTCGCCGAATGACCCAGTAAACCGCCGGGGCAGATGCGACGACGTATCCACCAATGATTATCATCGCCATTTGCATTGTGAACGGTATCAGAGACCAGAATCCTTTGCCCCCGACAACAGCCATCTTGTAAGGCGATTCCCCTAACAGCAACCCAATTATGAACACCACCACGATACCCAACAGGGCAAACACCAAGGCATCCGGAAACCATTTTTCACTCCAGTCGGCAAGCGCTAGACCAAAACGAGCCAGCCCAGCTTCTGACTTAACACCACCCCCATTGTTTGATTTTGCCATCTACAACCTCCTCTCCTGGTCACTTCTAGGGTTCTTAGGCTCTCTCCCCTCCCCACAACGATTCCAATATTACTACCATTAGGAAATTCTTGAACAGATTTTTGTTGAGCCGATAAAATTCGGGCTGGAATTTAAAAACCCGTCCGGTAATTTACAGGACGGGTCGAATATCATGTTTGGCTCCCCGAGTAGGACTCGAACCTACAACCTAATGGTTAACAGCCATCCGCTCTGCCGATTGAGCTATCGGGGATCAGATCTTTCGTCACAATATATTGTGACATCGTTACAATCTATATATTTTTAAAGAATTGGATGATTTTGTCAACGCGAAAATACTCGGAACGAGAAAAGTGTTGTTTGTTCAAGTTCTCATTCTCCGTCAAACGTGAGAAATTTCAACGCCTTCTTGCGTTGTCTTTTCTTAAAGATTCGCAGCGTCATATGACGCCCATTTCCTTATCTTGGGTAGTTCTCCAACTTCCCAGTCATCTGAAATCCTGAGACTGATAAAATAGCTAAATAGAGAGTCAATCAATCCGAGACCTTCTTCAATCAAACCTACTTTTTCGAGGAAGGCGCCTTCAATGTCTTCCTCTCCTCCCTCTTCCAGTGGAGCAGTCCTTGGGGTCCTCAAAGAGCCGAATGAAAACCAGCTTCCTTTAATGATTACTGAATATTCATTGTCCGCTGACTTCAACGATATGCGCGCCTCTTCTATTTTTTTCCCTTCCCGTATGGCCGCCAGACCTTCCCGGAGTTCGGAAAACTCCCCCTTTATGCTCACCGTCTGAGGTGTGTCCACGTCGGTCAGGTCAAGCGTCATTCGATCATTAAAAACCACTTCGACTGTTTTACCCCCCGGGACTTCAATCGCTCCGCCAGTCTGCTCCGACTTAAACCACAGCCAGGTCAAAAACTCCCTACCAAGGAAGGCTTTCTCTCTTAATATATCTAAAAAATCCATATCGAACTCCGATTAGATTTGATGCGTACGCGTCGCTCAACGTGAGCAATAATTCAAGGGGCCATAATACAAGACTTTAGTTGTTCAAGCTTGTTTCTGGCGGTTTCGTTTTCAAGCATTTCCATAGCCCGAATATAGGGCAGCAACGGAGTAAGGGTCAGACCGAAACTTGTCTTGAAATGGTCTTCTACCCTTTCTCTGGCCCTTGCGCTCAAAGCCGCCAGGTAGGCTACAGATCCTGCGGTGTCCCAAACGAAGTCGAAAACCTGAATCGAAGGTAAAACCTGCTTTTTTAAACTTTCTTTAAGGGCTTCTTTCAACTCTCTCAATTGATTGGTTGACATGCGTCGCTGACCGGTTGTTTCAATCAGTTTCTTGCGTTCTTTCTTGATTGCGGTCTCCAAAACTCGAGGGGGAACGCGCACAGTATCAATCCTGAAAGCTAACGCCACATAGTTGGTCCTTACATACGAGGCCCCATGAAAATCATAGTCATCAAAATCATCTATACCGGTCCACCCGAACCCTATCAACTCGCCCGGCTGATCTGTAGTCCTGAACGCGCCCCTTTTAACACCTTCATGAATTGTGTCCCAGAAAGACCCTTCTAACTGACCTTTGACTCGATACCGCATTATAGATACTGACCTAGAGGCAAATCCCATGCCGTTTCCTCCAATTCATCGCAACTCCTGTGAGCCGTTACAACAGATGATCAACATAAACTAAACCACCCCAACTCGCAACAGACGACAGTCGATGTAAGAGTTAAGAGTCGACAAGTCTAGGCGCCTGACCTGCCTATTGCTTTTAAAGGTTTAGAAATAGTGAGATCTCAGACACGATTTGATCTTCTCGGCCGGAGTGAAAGTGATCCGCTCCCTTGAAAGTAACTATACGTTTCGGCTCCGGGATTTTTGCCGTGAGATCGAGGAAATTCTTTGTGGAGCATACGAAATCGCTGTCTCCAGCGAGCAGGAGTTTTGGCCGCTTCTCTTTGAGGAGAAAATTGAAATCATACATATCAACAGGAGGAGATATTCCGATCAGGCTCATGGGCCGGTCTTCCCTCGCTGCGGCACTTAGACCCACCCAGCAGCCAAACGAGTAACCCGCTAAAATAATGTTCGAAGAATTTACCTGCTCATATGAGTCAAGAAAACTGATTGCGGCCAGGACATCGTCGATTTCATCTATCCCGCCGCCATGTGAACCACCACTTGCTCCAACGCCACGGAAATTGAACCTCAGTGTCGCTATTCCGTGTGAGAGCAAGCCAACGGCTACGCTTGATGTCACATTATTGAATAAGTTCCCACCGTAAAGTGGATGAGGGTGCAGAATAAGGGCCGCTTGCGGAAGTGTTTCCTGCGCTGCGGGTAATTCCAGTAGCCCTTCGAAGGTTATAGCCCCACATGGAATAGATATATGTTTCTGAAAAGCCACGAAATTTATCCATCTCCTCTATTTAGGAAAGCGGCGATCTAAGGAACATGAGTTAAAAGCCTCTTCGACTAATCAACCCATTTCATAGAAATCCATCTAAGACATATACTTCTGTAGTCCTTCGATGTCTTTACGCATCGTTTCATACAAAATAGCGTTTTCAACAGCCAAGGCTGACTGCTTCGAAAATTTTGTGATCAAATCCATTTCCTTATCGTTATATACTCTGTTGTCCGAGGAATAAATTCTTAAACAACCTATTATCGCCCCTTTTAGAGATAACGGCACTGACAAGATTGATGCTATCCCTTCTTGACGGGCGGCATCAGGATATTGAAGTTTATCTTTAAAGGAAGCCTCATCTACAAAAAAACTTTTCCCCAGGGCTTGAACTTCTGAAATGCTACGGGTCGCATCGAGAGCGCCTTTAGTCACATAATTGTCACTTAGGCCACAAGAAGCCGCCAGATCGAAAAACGGCCCGTCTTTTTGACGAACAAGCACTGACGCTCCTTTCACCTTCAGAAGGTCTTTCGAAGCGGAACATACAAGATCTAGGATTTTTTTCAGGTCAAGGCTGGATCTCAAGGCTTTTTCCGCTTCCTCGTAAACTTGTTGCGCTTCCTGATCCTTGCGCAAGGTAATTACTTTGTTCAAAGCCCTTTCCGTAACATCAACAAGCTGGTCCGGGCTGAAAGGCTTGGGCAGATAATCCAGCGCCCCTAATTTGATAGAATCCACAGCGGAATCAATGGATGGATACCCCGTGAACATGATTACTCCCGTGTCAGGGTAGTCGCGCGCTACAGCTTCAACTAGTTCCATCCCATTTTGATCCGGCATCATCAGGTCGGTCAAGATGAGATCATATGTTGTTTTCTTCATGAGATCCAAAGCTTGATCAACACGGGAAGCAGTGTCTACCTTAAATCCCTTTTCCTCAAGAATTCTTCTGACGCTTTCCTGAACTATCTGTTCATCGTCTACCACCAATGTTATGGCTTTCACATTACCTTTAGGATTCATGCAGACCTCCTTAAAATGATCATAAAGCGACAGGGAAAACGCCGGGATCAGTTATTTTCCAATGGCAGCTTAATGGTAAATGTAGTTCCTGCGCCTTCCGTACTGGAAACCACTATGTCACCGTTGTGGTTCTTCACTATTCCGTAGCTTACGGCCAGACCAAGTCCCATACCCATGCCTTCGGTAGAATCTTTAGTGGTAAAAAACGGATCAAAGATTTTGTCCAGCATGGCATCAGGCATTCCCGATCCGGTATCCTGAAATTCAATTTCTACAAATTCATCAATTTGCCGGGTCCTTATTGTGAGTGTGCCGGTCCCATGCATGGCGTCAAGAGCGTTAAGGATGATATTCATAAAGACTTGTTCCATGAGGTTCGAATCAACCACAACATTAGGAATGCCGGCGCCATATTTCTTGACGAGCGTGATACCAAAAAAACGTTGCTGATGAACTATAATTTCAAGCGTTTGTTCCAGGATTTGCTCTATTTTTAGCGGCTTTCTCTGCATCGGCATTTCACGGGCAAAGTCGAGGATGCCCTGAACTATTCCGCGGATTCGGGTTGTTTCTCGAACAATAATCTCAAGATCTTTTCGAGTTGGTTCATCATTCTTAAATTTCTTTGCAAGCAAGTGGGCGAATGTAAGAACACCTGTTAGGGGCTGGTTGATTTCATGGGCGATTCCCGCAGACAGTTTTCCGAGTGAGGAGAGTTTCTCAGATCTCAGGAGCTGTTTCTCCAATTTGATCCTTTCTCTCAAATCTGTGAAGATCCCCACTGAGCCCGCTTCCATCCCGTTCTCGTAAAGAATCGCAGCCGATATGTAAACTGGCAGTTCATTGCCATGTTTATCCACAAGTAACACCTGTCTTTTTTGAAGTATGTCCGGCCCTCCGAAATCACCAGATTTCAAATCCTTCATGATTTTTCTCGCTACACCGGGGGGATAGATTTGAACGATGTTCATAACGCCTATAACTTCTTCTTTCCGATATCCGAGAAGCTTTTCCGCCGCCGAGTTGAAAATTATGATCGTCCCACCCTTTCGGATACAAACTATCGCGTCTGGAGAATGTTCAATTATGTTTTCCCTGAACTGATAAGCTTTCTCCAACTCCACATTGGCTTCACGAACCAGGGTTTCGAGGTCTCGAGTGTATTGTTTGACTTTCCTCCTGAGGGCGACTTTCTCAAGAGATCTCTTCAACGATAGTGAAAGGAGTTCTTCACTCACCGGTTTTGTCAGAAAATTGGAGGCTTCCATCCGTAGGCACTTAATCGCCATGTCCATATCACCATGGCCAGAAATAATTATCACTTCCGCGTCCCGGTTGATTTCTTTAATACGCCTAAGCGCCTCGACTCCATCCATGCCCGGCATTCTTACATCCAACAAGACAACGTCTGGAAATTCTTCCTGGAAAATCGTCAGCGCTGAAGGTCCATCCGCTGCGGTTAGGACGGAGTAACCGTCGAGTTCTAAAGTCATGCGCATCATGTTGCGAATGCTTTCTTCGTCATCAACAAGAAGGATTTTGTTCATTCTCCGTCTCCGTGAGGCAATATCGGGAAGGTTAACCTGAACGTGGCCCCTTTTCCAGCAAGAGTATCAACCTCAATTGTTCCATTGTGGTCCTTGACTATACCATAACTTATAGAGAGTCCCAGGCCGGTCCCTTCACCAATTTTCTTGGTGGTAAAGAAAGGATCGAAAATCTTTGATAAAATTGATTCCGGAACTCCCGGTCCGGTATCGGAAACTGTCACTACCACTCGTTCATTCTCAGAAAACGACCTGATGGTAACAACTTTTTGTTCATCTTCAGGTTTTTCTTTTGATTCAGCCTGTTCTGAAAGCATAGCGTCGCGCGCGTTTAGAATGAGGTTTATGAATACCTGTTCAAGACGATTGACGTCTCCCAGTATCCTCGGGAGACGGTCGTCCAGGTTAAGTTCCCACTTTATCCCACGGGCTTCGAGCTGAGTCCCTACCAGATTAAACACATTGGAAATAGGATAGTTTATATCTAAGGGGCTCATTGTCTCATCGGCCTTCCTCCCGAATTGACGGAGGTGATTAATGATCCTGGATGCCCTTTGCACGCTGGAATTAATTTCCAGCGTAATCTGTTTCACGTCTTCGGTTGTAACATACGCCCCTGCCCTGGTTTTTTTCCTGAGGTAATCACATCCAAGCATGATCACATTGAGTGGTTGGTTGAGTTCATGGGCTATACCTGTGGCCATCTCTCCCAATGTGGCCATTTTCCCCGCCTGGATCAGCTTGGCGCGTTTCTCCAATCTTTCAGTCACATCCCAAACAGCGGCGATAATAGCGGGGCGATCCTGGTACCGGCTAGTGCATGCCTGAAAATTAACCACAAACAACGAGCCATCTTTGCGCCTATGCTGGACTACTGGAAACAGGGCCACTTCAGTGGCAAAAAGTTTCTTGAGTTTTGAGCTGGTCTCTTCCCTGTCCCTGTCTAAGCCCAGATCAGCAAAATTCATGTTGAGCAATTCACTTTTCGAATAAAAATATTCCTCTTCGGCTCTGGCATTGACGTCCAGAATCATCATGGTCTGGGCGTCTATCACGAAAATGGGGGATGGCCCATTGTCAAAAAGGAAGCGATATTTTTCCTCAGACTCTCTCAGTCTCGCTTCAGACGCCTTCAGATGAAAAAGCATTCTATTGAAGGAACGGGTCAGCCCGCCTATCTCGTCAGACGGTCCGGAGTCATCGTCCTCAACATCAAACTCTTGCTCATAACCACCCATACCTCCCTGCGACCCTGTTGAAAACCTTTCACCCGCCTCGCGACTTATCTGGTCCGCTCTCTTGGTCAACTGCAAAAGTGGTGACGTAATAATTTTGGAAATCCGCTCTATAAAAAGCCAACTTGCCGCTATGACCAAAACGCTCGCAAAAAAGTGGATTACCTTCAGGTTATCAATAATCGCGGAATCACCCTTGAGTTTAGGAAAAACCGCAAACTCGAGGGTAACGCCTATCACCATCACGACCCCAGTGACAACGAACAGGGCGCTAATCAGTATCCTGTTTTTGAAAGTCGCAAGAAACCCTACTTTGGGTTTTAGATAACTTGGGAGGAGCTTTTCAAGTTTAAAGAGCTTATCGAAAACTGAAATGGGCGTCCGTACCGTTTCGGCGTCCCTGTCCCAAAGGCTAATACGGTCCGGACCCGGATCTAGCGATTCATGAAAGGCTACCGGTTCTGCATCTTGATGTTGAGAATTTCCAGTCATAGGACTTTCCAATAGAGAACCCAGCCGATAAAAAAACCTACCGGCAGCCTATATGGGAAAATTTAAGCCCAACCGTCTTTGTCAAAGTAATCCCAAAGGTCATCGCGAAGAGCTTCGCACTCGTCCTTAAGATCTTCATAAGAACGGGCGTTTTCTACGGCAAGGGCAACTTGTTCCGCAAAACTGAAAAGGAACCTGACTTCTTCCTCGGAAAATTTTCTGGGTTCTGAAGTGTAGACCCTCAGTGCGCCTATAACTTTGTTTCGGATGATTAGTGGCACACTGAGAATAGAAGCTATCCCCTCACGCTTAGCCTCAGCCGGGTACTGAACCGCCGGGTCAGTCGAAGCGACCTCTATCCACATTGGTTTGCCGTTAAGTGTTGTGTCCGACAAACTTTTTGAAGAATCCAGGGGGCCCTTGTTAACATAGTTGCGACTAAGGCCATGGTAGGCGAAAATACGCAGTTTCTCTCTGTTTTTATCCATAAGGCTTAAGGAGCTACCCTTGACTTTCATGACCTTGACGACGCCTTGCACGATTAAGTCCAACACTTCTTTGAGATTTAGGGTCGAAGAAATAGCATTCTTGATTTCGGCAAAGGTGTCTTCACGGTAACGTTTGTCCAAACGGGACTTCCTTCCGTTCATGACCTTTTCCACAAGCTCCGTGAGCTGGTCCGGAGTAAACGGCTTTCTGATATAGTCTACGGCCCCGAGTTTCATGGCCTTTACGGCAGAATCCACGGTTGAATATGCGGTAAACATGATTACCGAAAGGTCCGGGTCAATTTCCAGCATGGCTTCCATCGCCTGTAGCCCGTCCATTCCCGGCATCTTGAGGTCGGTTATTAGAATGTCGAACCCTCCCTCTTTCAATGTCTCCACCGCCTGTTCCCCTTTGCGACAGGTTTCAACCCGATAATTTTCCTCATCCAGAATACGGGTAACGCTATCCAACACTATCTTTTCATCATCCAACACAAGAATTTTGCCTTTTTTCTTTTCCATTTTAGTTTTCTCCAGAAAATGATCGCTTTCTTATCACTGTTCGAATTTGTGGAAAATCTCATTTACCCACTGGTGCTCGTTTGTGACAAGAAGATCCGGCGCCCTCTCCACTTTGAGTCCGGGGACATTCTTTTTCAATCCATCTATGTCTTTCCTGACGCTCTCGTAAGCCATAGCATTTTCAAGAGCCCGAACTCCCTGTTCCGCGAATTTCGTTAAAAGAGCGATTTCATCATCGTCGAACGATCGTTTCTCTCCACTGTAAATTCTTAGGACACCGAGAACGGTATTGTCCAACTTCATGGGAATTGAGAGTATGGAGGCTATCCCTTCGGCCCTGGCCTTCTCAGGATATTGAAGGCTTGCGTCGAAATCGCCTTCTTCAATAATTACCGCCTTTTCAGACTGGAAAATCGCTGAAACGCTTTTTCCACTGTCCAGGATCCCTTTCCCCACATATTCATCACTCAATCCATAGTATGAAGCCATCTCCAGGACCTGGTCTTTTTTTCGGTGTATCAAGAGAGAGGCGCCTTTTACCTTGAACAGGCCGACAACGCTTGTGCAGATAAGTCTAAGCACCTCTTTAAGGTCCAAACTGGAGTTAATTGCCTTTTCAGCGTCGCTGTACAGTTTCTCAATCTCTCTGTCTCGCCGTTTCTTCCTAACCTTGTCCAGAGCGCGTTCCGTAACTTCAAGGAGTTCTTCGGGAGTAAAGGGTTTAGGAAGGTAATCCAATGCCCCCAGCTTCATAGATTCCACGGCGGAATCTACAGTGGCAAAGCCTGTAAACATAACGACACCGGTATCGGGGTGGTTCTCGGCGACAGCTTGGACTGCTTCCATTCCGCTTTTGTCAGGCATCATCAAGTCAGTGAGCACAATATCATAGGGATGCCGGGCCAGTAGATCCAAAGCCTGGTCAACCCGCATCGCCCCATCTATTTTGTATCCTTCTTCTTCAAGGATCCTTCGGACACTTTCTTGAACTATTTGCTCGTCATCAATTACCAAAATGGTTGCCTTCGGTTTCCCCGTGGCGTTCATGTTAACCTCCTTACTTATATCGGCCGGCGATGAGTCAAGCGTACGACGTCTTACCGGGCGCGGATAATTTCACTCTACAAACATTCGTGTTTTCATCGAAAAGCCTATAGACACCCAAACCTGGAAAGTTCACCGGAACAAAGATCAATCCACGGCTGATCTTGTAAGAAATCTCTGCCGGGGCCTTAAAGGCCCCCTGAGGAGACATGACTTCAACCAGATCCCCCTGTTTAAGCCCCAGTTCACTGGCGTCGTCAGGATTGATTTCAACATTTCCACATGGACAAAGGCCCAGCAGATTCATCGATCGCGTGGAAGTTGATCCAAAATGGTACATGGAACGCCCCACGACCATTTCAAAAGGATAATCCGCAGCGTCCTTGTCCGGGGCTTCCCAAGTCCTGACAGGCGCAAACGAGAAAGACTTTTCATTAAAAAGACGTTCAGGACTTGTGGAGAACGGGCGTAAAATTTTACCATTACCTTCCAGGTCTTGAGGTGATATCCCTTTATATAATGGTACCGTATGAGTAATTTCCCGGAAAACATCTGAAGCGCTAAAATACCCCATGGAATGACCCATTGTTTTGGCAAGCTCTTCGAGAATCGACCAATCCGGCATCGTCGGTCCCAATGGCGGGATTACCTGCGCCAATCGCTGAACCCGATGTTCAATATTGGTCATGGTTCCTTCTTTTTCAGCAAATGACGCTACAGGAAAAACACAGTGGGCAAGTTCCGCTGTTGGGCTCATAAACATGTCCTGAGTGACAAGCAACTCCGCTTTTTTTAGGGCCGACGCCCAGCGCCCGGCATTCGGATAATCGGTCAGAGGGTCAGCTCCTGCTATATATATGGCCCTAACTTCCCCACTCTCGAGACCTCTTGCGATTTCCGTAGCCGTCTTTCCCTTGCTGTAAGGGAGTTTCGCTTTCCATGTTTTTTCAAACAGGTCCCTCACAGCAGCCATGTCCTGGTAACCAGGCATGTATTCCGGCATCACACCCATGTCACATAGGCCAACAATGTTGCCTTTTTCGAATATGGGATAGATCCCGGAGTTGGAGCGTCCCATGGCCCCAGTAAGGAGAGCCAGGTTCACGAGATTCATTACGCACTGGAGACCATTCTCCTGGAGGATGACGTCTCCTCCAAAAATTATGGACGCTGTCGACGCCTCCGCGAATATCCTGGCGGCCTCCTCCAGTTCCTCGGCTGATAGGCCAGTTCTTTTCAGAATCCCCTTTAAGGGAATCTTATCAAGCAGGCTCTTCATGGGAAGAAAATTTGTGGTCCTGTCCCTGACAAATTTACGGTCCCAGAGATCAAGATCCAAGATGATTTTCATCATTCCCAATGCGAGTTCACTCTCGGAGTAAGGTCTGATTCGCAATCTTGTCCGTGCAAAGGGATCCAGACTGGTTTGACGGGAATTGGCCACTATTACGTTGCTGTCGTAGCGGCGAGACGCGATTTTGATCTTCCAACCCAAAGCAGGTGTTTCTTCCACCGGATCAATTCCGATGACCAGGACCGCTTCTGTTTTCAGAAGTTCTTCCAGTGTGTTTGTGGTCCCCTTGACTCCACAAGTCAGTTCCATCGCTCGTTGCACTCGTAAGAAACTGAACCGGGCTTCGCTGTCGATATTGTTGGTTCCAATTACTGATCGGAAAAACTTCTGGAAAGCGTAACAGTCTTCATTGGTTAATCTTGGTGAGGCCAGTGCGGCGATACTGTCCGGTCCTGATTCCATGATGATTTTCTTAAACTTCTCAGAAACATATGAGAGCGCTTCTTCCCAGAATACAGGACGAAAGGCCCCTTCCCTCCTGATCAGTGGCGAAACCAGACGGTCCTTGTTATGAACCAGATCATAGCCGAACCGCCCTCCTACACAGAGATTGCCATTGTTGTGAGAAGTTGGATCGGTGGTGATCCGGAAAATCTTGTCGTCCTTCACGTTCATCTCCATTCGGCATCCAGCCGAACAGAGCGTACATATTGTAGGAGTTTTCCTTAGTTCCCATGAACGCGCCCAAGTCTTGGAGTCTTTGTAAGACATTGCGCCGCTAGGGCACGCCTCCACGCATTCGCCGCAAAAATCACATTTCAGGACCCCGCCGTCTCGAGTATTGATACGGGCATTGTACCCTAGTTCCTGAAGGGCGAGCGCCCCGGCGCCTATAACCTCGTGACACACCTTTACACATCTTAAACAGGTTATGCACAAGTTGGGATTGTACTGTATCAACGGCCAGTTCTTGACTATCGAACCGCTACGCCTCTCCATGAGATGTTCCGCTCCGGCTATTCCCAGCCGGTACGTAAGGGTCTGGATCTCGCACTCACCAGCCGCAGGACAGATCGGGCAATCGAGAGGATGATCCATAAGCACGAGCTTCATCACCTCCTCCCGGATATTTTTTACCTGAGGGGTATCGGTACGTACCCTCATACCATCCCTGACAATAGTGTTGCACGAAGTCATTGGGCGGTGTACGCCTTCGATTTCGACTACGCACATTCTGCATGAATCCGAGGGAGTGATCTTCGGGTAATAACAAAGAGTAGGGATCCAGATCCCAGCTTTCTGAGCAGCCTCGAGGATTGTCATACCCTCGGAGGCGTTCACCTCGATGTCGTCGATAGTTAGAAGAGGCATTTTTCGGTCCTTGTATTTTGGAAACGAATTTTACGCTCTAACCGGCTAATCAATACGATTTCGGTAATTCTCAAGACACCGCTTTATCGACCGCCAATAGGATCAAATGAAAACATCTCAGACAACGACTTGCTTCTATAAATGAACCTTTTTGAGTAAGCCCCGAATCAACCTCACGGAAACTATCTATTCTTTCGCGTGGTTCAAGTTTCATCGTCGAAACCTTACCGCCTTCTCTAGTCGGTGTCCGAGCTGTAACAAGGACCCCGTGATTCTCTTCAATCTTGGCTATTAGGTCCTCCATCCACTGACTCTCAGAGGGAGCGCATTTCCCCGTGGTTACATATTCGTGGATCATTCTCGCCGCCCGTTTACCTCCTGCCAGAGCGTGCACTACGGTCAGCGGTCCGCTAACTACGTCTCCAGCGGCGAATATTCCGGGTCTGGAAGTCATCATGGTTGACGGATCTACCTTGATGGTGACGTGACGGGTAATTTCTATTCCATCATCCGGGGAGATAAAATCCAACGCGGACGTTTGACCTATCGCCGGGATTAGCGTGTCCGCTTCAAGAACGAATTCCGATCCTTGAACCGGGACAGGCCTTCTTCTGCCACTTTTGTCAGGTTCCCCAAGTTCCATTCTAATGCACTTCAAGCCTATCATCTTGTTGTCACGCTCAAGGATTTCTATAGGCTGGGTTAGAAAATGGAACTCAATTCCTTCCTCTCCAGCGTCTTCCACTTCTTCAGGTTCCGCAGGCATTTCAGACTGTGTCCTGCGATATACAATCGAAACCTTGGGAGCGCCCATTCTTAGACATGTCCTGGCGCAATCAATTGCGGTATTTCCACCACCCACGATAACTACATTCTCACCAAGCCGAACTTCCTGCCCAAGATTGATATTTCTCAAAAAATCTATTCCACCCGAAAATACCCCGCCTATTCCATCGGTTTCACCCTTTATTCCCAGCGGGGTTGACTTGTGTGACCCCAGACCAAGAAATACCGCCCGATAACCTTCCTTGAACAGATCACTAATTCCAAAATGCTTTCCAAGCTTGGCGCCGCGCTTGACCGTGACTCCGAGGTCGCACAGAATACCAATTTCCCTATCCAGAACGTCCCTTGGCTGACGATACGGGGGGATCCCCACAGCTACCATTCCGCCCGATTCCGGAAGATCTTCAAAGATTGTTACAGGATGACCAAGGCGATTTAGATAGAATGCGGCGGACAAGCCAGCAGGCCCAGCCCCTATCACCGCTATTGGATGGCCAGTCAGCTCAATTTTTTCCAAAGGAGGTTTCAAGTGATGAATCATCTCGTAGTCGGCGGCGACACGTTTCAGGGTCTTGATCGGTATTGCCACGTCCCCCATGTTGGCCACGCTACACGCCTTTTCGCATGGGGCCGGACAGATTCGTCCGGTGATTCCCGGAAGAGGCATTTCCCGGCGTATGATTTCAAGCGCCTCCCCATAACGTAATTCCTGAAGCATCTCCACATAACCGGGGATATTGATATGGCAGGGGCAGGTGTTCATACACGGCGCCGAAACACTTCCCACGAAACGAATCGAACCATCAGTGACCCCATGCTTCACTGCGTTCAGGAAATGGTCTCTAAAATGGACAAGACCATCTGCTAGCAGCTCTCCCGCGCTTTGGCAGACTGAACATTTGGCCGCGTCATTGAGCACCTCAGCCATACGTCTCAGAAGATCCAGGTCTGATTCCTGTCCCTCGCCCCGCATGATACGATCGAGCGTTACCAATATAAGCTTGGAACCTTTTATCCCAGTAATGCACTTTCCACAGCAGTATTTGGTCTGAATCTGCTTGACGTACTCCGCCACCATTGGAACAAAATCAAAGTTTTCCCTAAATTGCAGGAAACCTTTTCCACTCATTACCGCTACGACGTTGTCCGGAAAACTCTTCTCAGAAGGGAAATCTTCGGGACCACCGCCTTCGGTAATATCCTCCCCGCTCTTGCGGTACCTCAATACCTTGCCCCAACGTCCGAGAATGATGGACTTCATTTGGTCCTCCAATCAGTGGGAAGCTCCAAAATCTATCGAGCAAACATATCCAGGAACAAATCAGCAGAAAAATTTTTAAAGGAATCTCTAACTATAATCGATATCTTAAAGAAATTTTCGGGTCATCTTTCTTTCGCTGTTTTTACTCTAACAAGGAAGATTGATGAAGCCGAAAAGTTCTCCTATTAGAAAGAAGGATGGTCAATAGCGACTGCGCCGGACCAAAGGAAAAGATAATATCCGGCTGCTGGCGACCATGACTGAAGTAACGTCACTACTCTTGGAGACATATATCACGTTATATTTATCTAACGCGTCACTTGAGGGCGCTACTCAGTAGAGTAGTCACTATAGCCCAATATTACATGGAAGTGAATCAGGAAAATCTCTTCGGTCATTTTTTTGTTTATTCAACGATCTCTACTGATCCTTCTGGGTCTGCGTCAGTCACCTCTCCAATAATTGCGGCCACGGAGATACCGGCGCCATTGAGGTCCTCAACAAAAGCTTTGGCGCATTGGGCTGAGACCCCGATCAATAGCCCTCCGGAAGTTTGGGGATCAAACATGAGGTCCCCAATTGTTTCCGACAGCTTGCGGTCAATTTTGACCCAATCACTATAGTAGTCGCGGTTGGTATAGGCCCCGGCCGGGATCAATCCCATGCTCGCAAAATCATAGGCGCCTCTGAGCAGCGGAACAGCATTCCCGTAAACGCGTATTTTGCGCTTGCCCGCAAGGGCCATTTCGGTCAGGTGGCCTGCCAGGCCAAAGCCGGTGACGTCGGTGCAAGCGCGAATTTTCCATTTAACGGCGATTTGAGAGGCGACTTTATTTAGAGCGCAAATCGAATTCTGAAAATCAAGTATAGATTCTCCAGACGCGAGCCCGGCCTTTATGGCCGTAGCTATTACACCGACCCCTATAGCCTTGGTCAACACGATTCTATCTCCGGGTTTGAGGGCGGCGTTCGTCATTATTTCATCAGGGTGAGCAATACCGAGCACAGACATTCCATACTTGGGCTCATCGTCTTCAACGCTATGTCCGCCTATGAGAGAAACCCCGGCCTCATTGAGGACTTCCAGTCCACCCTCCAAAACGAGTCTTAGCTGATCGATCCCCAGTTTCTTCGTAGGAAAACATACTATATTCATGGCGGTAATGGCTCGAGCGCCCATTGCGTAGACATCACTTAACGAATTCGCCGCTGCGGCCCGACCGAAAATACGTGGGTCATCGACAATAGGAGTAAAGAAATCAATGGTCTGGACTAACACGGTGTCGTCATTTAATTTGTACACACCCGCGTCCTCTGAACCGCCAATTCCGGTCAGCACGTTCGGGTCTACAGGTATTGACAACCCACAAAGGGCCTTACTCAGGTCTCCCGGACCTATTTTTGCCGCTCAGCCGGATGTTTTGGCAAGGCTGGTGAGTCGTATGTTCGTTTCGTTCATAAAGTCCTCATTAGCGCTGAAGTTCATTGTTGTCGAGGGCACAATTTAAAGATAGGTTGAAAGCGGCCCTTTAACCAAGTATAGGACATTCCGATGTATTGTATAGACAAAAAGTGGGATAAAAAATTATTTGATTGGGACTGGATCAAATTTTTGATTGGAGTGTCGAAATAAATAGTAATTGGGAATGATTGGTGTATTGAAGACGTAATCCCATTTGATTTCTTTATCGGAAAAAGAACTTTAATTTGACATGGTTTAATTTATTTGGTAAAATAAAGTATGGGGTTATAGTGTATTAAATCGGTAACCTGTCTCCTCGTAAATCACAGGAAGGAGGGACGGGCCATGGATCTCGACAAAAGAATCGACGATCTGGTAGAAGCTGGGTGGCATGTCCTGGATACCGACTATGACGAACGCGCCTTGGAACACTGGAAAGAGGCGACGAGCGCTTTCTTAATAGATTTCCTCGGACGACGCCACGTTGTCACGGAAAGCTTTATCTCTTGCTGGCACACAAAATACCCACACAAAACCGCTGACGAATTCGTGCGTAACAACATGGACCTTCGGGACAAATCGGACCAACATTGCGTCGAAGTTTAATCCGATATGTATATGACCTTGCTCCCTTGAGGTTCAAACGCAAAAGGCAACTCAGTCAGGTCAGAGAGAGCAGACCTGACCTTACTATGGTTTTGCGGCTCAACGTAAAACAGTAGGAAACCACCTCCACCAGCGCCCAGAAGCTTGCCACCTATGGCGCCGGCGGCCCTCGCCCTGTCGTAGTAATCATTTATTACATCATTTGAAATTTCCTGGACAAGGCTTCTCTTTAGCAACCAGCCCTGATGCAGGATCTCTCCAAAATCACTCAATGATTTGGGTTCACGCAGGGTTTCTATAAGATCTTCACACAGGTTTTTCATGGCCCTTAGGACTTCCAACTTTTTGCCAGTTTCAGCCTTCTGGACTTCCAGAATGTCTCCAGCTTTACGAGTTATCCCCGTGTAGAAAATGATCAGATTGTTCTCAAGGGCCCTTTTGGTAGATGGTCTGCAAATCACAGGGTCTACAAAAACACTTTCATCCGGGATGAACCTGATGTGCGCTATTCCACCGTACGCGGCTATGAACTGATCCTGCTTCCCAATAGGGTCCTTGAGAATTTCTATCTCAATCTTACAGGCTTCTTCAGCAAGTTTTTTAGCGGAAACAGCTTCGCCTTTAAAAGTATGCAAAGCATGAAGGAGACTAACAGCGTATGCACTGGACGATCCAAGACCAGTACCGGAGGGGATATCAGCCATGGATGCTATTTCAACCCTTTCAGTCACGCCTGTAAGTTTAAGGGCCTCACGAATTATTGGATGACCAACGTCCTCGACCGAATTTACAAGTTCCGTTCTGGAGTATTTCAAGGAAATGCTATGTTCGAAGTATCTGGTTAGGCGGTTAACGGTGATATAGATATATTTGTTTATTGTGGAGCTAACCACTGCTCCTTGTTCTTGACGGTAGTAGGAATTTATGTCGGTCCCCCCTCCACAGAAACTGACTCGAAAAGGTGTACGGGTAATTATCATAGGGACCGTGCTTTTCAGTTGGTAGGGTTAGGAATTGCGCCCCACAAACCAATTAACAGAGGCTATTTGATCGTTACAGTGTTTTCTTCGAACAAGGGAGGTAACGCCCATTCTCCAACATGAGGGTTTATATATGCCCCGTCCCAAAGACCCGCATTCCGGTAAAAGCTTTCTCCAGGACGGGGTATACTTCATCCCTCCATTCACGACACAAACAACAACAAATTAAAATCCGGAAGCGGCGGTAACCGAAAATATGGGAATTGAGACTTTCGAGTCAAGGTTTTTATTTGCTGTTGACGGCTTTAACATTAAACATCACTCTCATTAGTCGTCCATAAGCAATTAGAAACTCGAAACATCGACGACCACAAAAAAAAGTGTCCCGGCTTTCTCAGTCAACCCAATACTCAGATAGTAACGAAGTTTAATTTTTTTGGATCATTTCTATGATGGCCCTACCAAACCCGGAACACGAAACCTCTTTCGAACCCGGCAACAATCTAGCCAGGTCGTAGGTAACAACCCCTGATCGAATAGTCTCAGCTAGGCCCTTTTCGATCAGATCAGCAGCTTCATGCCAGCCTATTCGACGTAGCATCATTGCGCCGGAAAGTAGCATTGATCCTGGATTTACTTTATCCAAACCGGCGTATTTCGGCGCGCTTCCGTGGGTAGCTTCAAAAACAGCGCATTTGTCTCCTATGTTTGCTCCGGGAGCCATGCCTAACCCTCCAACTTGCGCGGCTAGAGCGTCAGACATATAATCACCGTTGAGATTCGGCATTGCCAGGACATCATATTCTAGAGGACGTAAAAGGGCCTGCTGAAACATGGCGTCCGCAATCCTGTCGTTAACCAGTATTTTACCGTCGGGGACCTCTCCATGATACTTGTTAGAAAGGTCATCCTCGAAAATCACGACATCACCGAATTCGTTACGCGCCAAATCATACCCCCAATCACGGAAGGCGCCTTCAGTGTATTTCATTATGTTACCCTTATGCACTAGAGTCACTCGTTTCCTCTTGTTATCAAGCGCATATTTAATGGCCATTCTGACCAATCTCTTTGTTGCGGTTGGGCTCATCGGTTTTAACCCGACTCCCGCGTCGGAAGGCAACTTGACTCCCATCTCAGCTTCCAGAAAACTTATTATCTTGATCGCCTCATTCGAACCTGATTTCCATTCTATCCCCGCGTATACATCTTCTGTATTCTCTCGAAACACAACCATGTCCACATCTTCCGGTCTGATCATTGGGGATGGTGTGCCACTGAGATATTTTACGGGCCTTACACATGCGTAGAGATCAAGTTTTTGACGGAGTGTAACATTAAGGCTGCGAAACCCTCCGCCCACGGGGGTTGTCAGAGGTCCCTTTATCGCTATTACGCATTTCCTGATCGCCTCGAATGATTCTTCAGGAAAGTATGAGCCAAATTCCTTGAAGCTTTGCTCGCCGGCGTTAATTTTCCACCAGCAAAGTTTGCGGGCGCCTGCGTAGGCTTTTTCGACAACCGCGTCAAATACCGGCCGGGACGCCGCCCATATGTCAGACCCCACCCCATCGCCTTCAATGTAACCAACGATCGGATTGTCCGGGACATTGAGCGCAAGGCTCTTTTCATCAATATTTATCCATTGGCCTTCTCGAGGTTTTTCAGAATGTTGTTTCATCAAATAATTCACTCCAATATTTTTGCTTCGCCGCTACGAAAGTCACCCACGGCGGTGTTGTCCGTTCCCGGGTTATTACGAATCCCTGCTCCATAAACAATGTTTTTAGAATCTCCGCCTGGTCAGCGTTGATTCCTGACACAATCCATATTTTCTTCGAGGATGTTTCTTTCAAAACAACTATGTCTCTTAAGATACTAAACGGAAGATTAGCCAGTATTAGATCATATTGATCATCCAGGAAAATTCTGGCTTCACCTTCCTTTATCTCTATGGTCTCTTCAAATCCATTTAGAGACACGTTTCTCCTGGTGGCCTGAACAGCCAATCTGTTTTTATCCACCGCGA
>JARLHM010000081.1 GCA_031292235.1 Syntrophaceae bacterium
TATGACCGAGATCCTGTTGCGAGTGAGAGTTTCTACCCATTGACGAATGACCCTGAGTGAAGGCCCTATTAGTATTTTGGGGTCAAGTTTGTGCTTGTCACAAAATGAGGCTAGGGACCTCAGAAATTTATTCAATGGTTACTCCTCGGTTTAGATACGCTTCATTGGGATTAATCATTTAATTTAAGAAGTGTCAAACGAGTTTAGTGTGGATTTACAGGAGGGAACGACAAGCTAATACCCTTTGGCTCGATTGATATCAGGCGCGAAGGTTTCCGTACAAACCAGAAATTGTAGAGTCAATTTTGTGGAAAAAAGCCGCGCGAATTTTAGATATCGACGGATAAATCGTCACGATATCATTGTCACGAATGGAATTTGGAAAGCTATTTAACCCACTTCAAGCGCTTTAAGGTTAATATCCAGATATCTTGCCGGTGTAGTTTCCCTTATAGCTTGTCTCATGGTTTCGATATCAAAAGGGACCGCTCCTTCGCGAGTTAGTCTCCCCAAAAGGACGACGTTAGCGCTTTCCGATAACCCCAGCTCTTTAGCTTTTAAACTCGCGTCTACCGGAATAACCCTATCGGTAACTTTTTCTAGCTCCGCTTTTATATCGTCCAGGGTAGGGTATTTAGCTGATCCAAGTCTGACCGAAAGCGGCTGAAATTTCTGAGTGTTATAAATTATGACACCCTTACGTTTCAGATAGGGCATTGCGCGCAGGGCTTCAAGAGGTTCAAGAGTAATCACGATATCGGCTGACCCTTTTATAATGAGAGGACTGCCGGTAATGTCTTTTCCAATCTGAAGTGTTGAAATGACTACTCCACCGCGTTGAGCCAATCCGTGAGTTTCCGATCCGATAGCCTTCAACCCTTTAATTTGAGCTGCTGATGACAGAATTCGAATGACGGACCCGATTCCGAAACCACCAACTCCACTAACATAAATGCTCAGAGTAGAGTCGTTCATTTGTTAAACCCTCTTGAAATCGTCAATTCTTTTCATAGGTTTTTCTTTTAACGGGCAAGTTTGAACGCAACTTGCGCATCCTATACATAAGTCAGTGTTTATAAAGACTTTATCATCTTCTGACTTCTCGATTGCCGGGCAAGAAAAGTTCTTCAGACAATTTTGAATGTTGCGGCAAACATCAAGGTCAATTCTCAGCGGATTGGGTAATGTCCCTGCTTTGCGCTCCATGCGAGACTTACGGAGTGCGCACGGTTCTTCCTGAATGACTACGGCGACTCCTCCATCCGGGGATTTCGTGAATTCAAAAGCCCTCTTTAAGGCGTCCTCGACCTTTGCGCACTCGTAAGATGGCACTCGTTCGATGAAACGGATTCCAAATGCCTTGAGTATGTCGTCAATTAATATGCGCGGGGAAGGGCCATTCGCGCCGAAACCACTGTTTGGATTTGGTTGGTGGCCGGTCATGGCGGTGATGCCATTATCCATGACCATGATAACCTGTCGATGTTTATTGTAGACCGCATTTACTATGCCCGGCATGGCGGCATGGAAAAAGGTTGAATCCCCTACGAAACTAATGACATTCTCTGAAGGAAACGCTTTGGAGACAGCGCTAGCGGCAGGCGCCCCTGACCCCATACAATACAGAAGGTTGCCGAGGTTGTAAGGAGGCAGGAAACCAAGTGAGTAGCACCCTATGTCAGCCATCGAAAAAGCTTCCTTGTCTTTTCCTAATGCCTTCTTCGTGGCGTAAAAAGCTGTCCTGTGACCACATCCCGGGCAGAGTTGCGGCGACCGGACAGGGACAGGAAAGGAACTCTCAGAATAATTTAGGGCCGTCTCGATTCCAAGTCTGCCTGCCAATACGTTGACAAGCCTGGTGGGGTCATATTCACCTATCTTCAAATCAAGCTCATCAGATAGTCCCGATTTTCCAATTATCTTCGTTTTTATACCCTGATCGTAACAAAGCGCCTTTATCTCGGTTTCAAGGATCTGGTCCAATTCTTCCAGGACGTGAACTTCGCCATTGGACTCTAGAAAATTGGTGACCGCTCTCTTGGGCAATGGGTGCGTAACGCCTAGTTTTAGTATCTCAGCGCTCACCCCGAGATAGTTCAGGGCGCTCACTGTTGACTGAAAAGTGTGCCCGTATGTAATAATTTTAATCTTAGGATCATCAGTTCCAATACGAGAGCCTTTGTTAAAGCCAAGAACTTCGAATTCGTCGCCGATCTTCTTCAGGTTTTCTAAGGCCTTGCGTTTCATGGGGGGGAACGTTCCAGGCAGAGGAATGTAACCGCCGTCTCGACGCATGGTCTCATTATCCCATTTAACCTGTACTTGGGACTTTGTTTTTTCCCCGAAAGTTACAGCGCCAATCTGGTGGCAGTTTCGGGTCGTGGCGCGAATAAAAACCGGGGCCTGATATTTTTGAGATACCTTCATTGCAGTGACAAGGAAGTCTTTGACTTCCTGAGGGTCTGACGGCTCAATAAAGGGGACATAGGCAAGTCGAGCGTAATACCTGTTGTCCTGTTCGTTCTGGGAACTCAAATGACCGGGATCATCTCCGAGAATTACTACAAGGCCCCCGGGCATTGTCAAATAGGAGAGCTGAACAGCAGAGTCAGCGGCAACGTTCAAGCCGACGGATTTCATCCAACACACTGATGGGCGGCCCATGATTGCCGAAGTAGCCGCCACTTCGAGAGCCACTTTCTCATTTGTGGAAATCTCAAAATAGATACCGGCCTTTTCTGAAATCTCCAGCAGAGCGTTAGCCATCTCGGCTGTAGGACTGCCAGGATAGCATGTCGCTACTTGAACTCCACTTTCGATCATTCCCCTGACAAAAGCGTAGTTTCCAAGAAGGTTAGCTTTTGTCCCCGCGTCTCCGAGAAGAATATCGTATTCCGACATTTTGTCCCTGAGCCATCCTTTTCTAGGATTAGATATACGAAATCATATGTGAAGTATCGTGCTGGAATATTCTCATGTCAAGAAAGATAGTCTGTCAAAGCTCACATTCTGAAGGTTATACGACTTGTTTAAAGACATTCAGCATTTCCAACGCGGCCTTTCTCCAGGAGAACTGTTGCGCTCTTTCCAACCCCTTTGTGACCAAAAGCTGTCTATGTGGTTCGTCATTTTCCAATCTGATTATTGCGTCTGAGATTTCATCCACGCTTTCCGGATTTACAATAAATGCCGCGTTCCCTGCGACCTGCCCAAGGGATCCTCTGGTAGATGTTATTACCGGACATCCGCAAGCCATAGCCTCTATGACAGGGAGCCCGAATCCCTCAAACAGGGAAGGGAATATGAGCGCTCTAGCTGTTTGGAATAGAGAAACCACGTCTTCATCATCTACTGAACCTAAAAAGTTGATGCGTTTTTCAGCGCTGGAGCCTGCGACGAGAGCCTGGATGTCAGGAGTAAATACGCTCGTGCGGCCTACGATGGCCAAACACAGATCCGAATCACCAGTAGCCTTGATGAACGCTTCAATGACCCTGGGAGTATTTTTATAGGGCTTCCCATTGGTAACATGCAAAAAGAACCTTGTTGGATTTAACCCAAACCTGCCGATTCTATCATTGTTTGAAGATTCAGGATCGGCAGGCGCAAACATGGGGTCTGTGCCGTAAAGAATTATACTACAATCTTGAATACGGTTAGGCCAAAACCTCGAAATATCGTTATAGGTTGATTCTGACGGAACGATTATCCTGCTTGCTTTGCGCACCGAGAGTTCCACCAGGCTTCGGAAGTAAACTTTCCCGGCGAACATTCTCAGTGGCTTGCCTTGGGCCTGCGTGGATGTGTCACCAAACCACATTGTGTCATTAAGAGTTATGACGCTGGGCGTTCTCATAAACAGGGGTTGAAGCATGTGCGGGCTGAAAAAAAGATCAGCTCCCAACCTGTCCACAACCTTGCCCAATTTGAGCGCAGTGTAAGGATGGATGTGGCGGTAAGGTATGTCGACTATTTTTATATTTTGGGGAAGTCTCTCCCTAATTTTATTCGCAAGATCGGACCTGATCAGTATGGTTAGAGAAAGATCAGCCTTAGTCTCGGAAAGCGCCTTTATGACGTTAATGGCTACTCGGCCAGTTCCATCGAGCTGGTTTGGGATGCATCTTCCGTCAACTACAATTTTCATGGTTAGTGGTGGGCAAAACAAAAACCGTCATTTATTCCGTAACGTTACATGGTAGGTCCATGTTCTCTGCTATTGTTTTGAAGTATTCGGTGAATACGTAGATATAATAACCGAAATAGCCTCATCATTAAAGTCTTCTCTTTTTAAGTGAACTACGTCCGTTTTTCTGAATTCCGTTTTCAAAGAAACCGAACCGCCCCACGGTGTGTAGACGGTTTTCGATTCTCACTCTGGACATTATTGAGCCATACTGCGACAGGGTTTGCTTTTTTTTTTGTTATTCCTTTTTTCAAAAGACAAAATGAACAAATGGGCTCATTATTATGTTGCTAACCCTTATCTAGAATGGACCCGAAAATTGGACTCCTTGAGGCAAGTGGGGCCATGCAGGCGATGATGAATGAAGATATGCAAGAGGTGGAGGCTAGAGAGTTTATCGCGAAGCCATTTGATATGCCCCAACTCCTTGAGGAGATCCGGAAGACAAAAAACAAAAAGCGGCGTAGTATATCGGTGTCCACGATTGACGACCTACATCCCATCCGACGTCACTTCTTTGACCGCGCATTGGTGTCAGGCAGGCCGTTCAGACGGCGCCGGTCGGATAGTCTGAGCGTACCAAAAGGACTGAAACCAGACGAGTGGGTCATATCAGACGGAAAGATATGCAAATTGCCTTCAGTAGTTCCGCTCTCTTGGCTGTTTATAGTAAAGGCTGCTCAGAAATTGTTGCTCCAGCCTAATAGGCTGCTGGCAAAACCAACCTCATTTCCAGGGAGATATCACCGTGACCATGAAAAAAGGACTAATCGGCCGTACGTTGGGAGCCTTGCTCGCGCTTGCTCTCGTGAGCTGTTTTCACTATTCGTCCACATGGGCTAGCGATTCGGACCCCGTGCCCGCATCTCAACAGGAACAGATCGGAGCAATCAAACGGATACTGGGGAACGTATCCATCAGGAGAGCGGGCGAGAGCCGCCCTCAACCTGCCCAGGAAAACGCAGCGGTCTTTCTTCAAGACACTTTACGCACGGATCGGGCCGGCAAAGCCTGGTGGCGATCCGGTCGGCAGGAGTCAGTTCCTAAACAAGGCGATGCATCACTCGGTAATAGTTCATCGCTTGAGTTCGTCAGATTTGACCAGGAGGGATCGTCGTCTGACTTTTCCGGGGAAGTAGACCAGGGGATGGTCCGATTCATAAGAGACCTGCCGAAATCGACGCCGCGGTCCCACTTTATTATCTCCACTCCTACGGCTATCATTGAAGTCTTGCCTACCGACCGGCCGGCGGATTTTGTCGTGGAAGTAAGTAAAGACCAGAA
>JARLHM010000082.1 GCA_031292235.1 Syntrophaceae bacterium
CCGATCATCACCCTGCGTCTCCCAAGAACCAGCCCTCCGTGGATTAAATTCCATCAGATCCATGCCGGCCAGCCTGACGCCCCGATCAATCAGTTCCCGGAGATTCAATGCAATCCTGTAAATTTGATTTTCATTAATTCCCTGATGGTTTAGAAACCTGACTCCATTCAAAGCGTTTCTAGCGCCTATATCCATATCTATGGAAATGTACACATAAGGTGTACTTATTCTACGAATGAGATTAGTCAGCGTCGTTGGCCCAAGAGACAGGTCTTTTTTTGTTAAAATCTTTACGCCATTTCTTTTTAAGGATGAATAACAGTCCAAATAATGTTTTATCCGGCCATCCTTAATTCTAAAGGCCTTCTTGGGCGGATAGTCACTCACACCCACAAGATAAAGATTTCTCGGATCGATCAACCCCTCTTCCAAAAGATAATAAATGAAAGAGCTGGCGTTATATGAATCGGGGCGATTTCTTAGAAAAGGGTCACTGGGGTCGTACACGGAATTAGGATTTGTAGCCATGTCAAATTCTATAGCCTCTGACATTGCCCCTGTGGGCAATGCGTCCACGTGGCTATCAACGACAATCAAGGAAATGTCATCGGGTTTGTAAAACCCAACTAGTGAGGCAAACGCTCCCCCGGTTAAAGAATGGTCAACAGCAATCATGCATGGTATTTCGGGTAAAATATATTCCTCTACAAACTTGGAAACTAGTTGCGCAAAGTCCAGGCAACCGTCTCCATCGATGAAACGGACAATATTTTCCAAAAGAACATCTCTTTGTATGCTTGCCGGTGGAATCGATCGGAGCCATGGTGGGACATCGATCGTGCCCCTTTCCTCCCAGGCCTCTGGGTTAACTCCCTGACGAACAAGTCCTATGATTTCGAAATATGGGTCATCGCTTTTCGGGTCCGCCCCACTCAGACGAATTTTCTCTCGAATCGATTCATCCCGTTCGTCAGGGTCCAGCGCACACCCAAAAAAGACTGGATGATTATTTAAAACATTTCCCATCACTGCTTGCTAAGCACACTTATAAAGGTTCTTTCCAATCCCTCCTAGCAAAAGGCAGGAAGGATCGGAAAGAGAGTATGGTTTATTTGCGATAAAAATCGTCCCTTGCTTTCTTCATCTGGAGCAAGTTTTCTAGAGGGGAGCGAGGGGCAATACCACATCCGGGTGTAAGAAAGTCTGTGCCATTGTTGAGCGCCGCAATAGCTTCCTGATAGCATTCTTCCGGTTTGCCCATAAAAAGCGTTGTCGCAGTCGCAACGTTTCCGAACACCTTGACGCCTTTGGGGCGGGCAATTTCCACGGCCTTTTTCATATCGGCCTTTTCCTCGATGCTGATCCCTGCAACACCTGAATCACACATCAGGCCTATAATCGAATCGGTATTTCCGCAAATATGGAGTACAAGCGGTCCTTTAGACTTACTCACGACTTCTTTCATAAGGGGCAACACGAACTTTGCCCACGACTTTCCACTCATAACAGCCGGTCCCGAAGTTGGTTCGGCCAACACGTAGTAATCGGCCCCATTGTCGAAGGCAAAGTTGATGGCTTCGATTGCGGCACGTGTTGTAACTTCAAGAACCTTAAAGATTTTATCTGGTGTCTTTAGGGTCCACCTCATGAACTGTTCCGCCCCAACCAGGTTCGCAGCAGCGGTAAAAGGTCCCTCAGTTTCTCCAAATATAGCGAGTTCTTCCCCCACCTTTTCTTTGAGCATCTGGAAATGTTGTTTATACATAGGGAAACGGCCCCTTTGCAGAAAATCGGAGGGGAAATCTAGCCCTTCAAGGCCTTCGGCGAATGGGTGGGCCTTGATAGAGTACTGTCGATCAATCTCGGTCGGGCCAAGAGTACAACCGAGAGCTTCGCTGAGGGCTGTGATGTCCCATCCCATTGCCTTGACCCACTCGAATCCGGCATGCCGGGGTCCGGCTAATGCAAGTTCCGTCATTGCTACAGGGTCCGTATCCGCAAGTGGCCTTTCGTGGCCGCACTTTTCCATCAGATCTACTACTCCATAAGTAGTCGTGCACCCGTAAAGAGTTTCGTCGCTACTAGAACCCATAAGACGACTCATAAATTTTTGTTTCAATGTCATGATAGTATTCTCCCGATCATGTCAAATGACCAACCAGAGGGAACACAAGATGTTCGGATAACAGGGATGGGGGGTCTTTCACAAATTTTATCCAAGTCTTGAATTCACTTTCTTGCGTTCCCTAGCCCTGCTAAAGCCAGGGTGTTACAGCACTCTCGCTGTGGGTTGACCTGTTGTTCCGCTTCGACTTTGGCGTTCTTGTTTCTAAGAAGATTTTTTCTGCAACACTTTACTGTCAGAGGTGAAGTACATAGCCACCGCCCCTATGACCAAAGCAATAATACATACTGTAAAAGTTGTCTTATATGCGCTCACCGGGAATTTATTGCCCACTTTGCCGTAGTAATCCAGGACAACTCCCATGATAGATTGGAAAAGCGCACCCCCAACAAAATACCAGATGTTAAGCATGCCGTTTGCCGTGGCGATGAAACTATGAGGTTGGCCCTCGGCAATGTGGGCATAGTTCGGAACATAGGCACCAGAGAAAAAGCCCATGATGAAAAGAAGAGGATAAAACATGCCCACAGGAATTTTATCCGGCCACAGTACCAAAGGTAACCAGGTCAGGGCGTAAATAATGATGCCATAGAACGACGCGTTCCTCCGAGATTTCAAAATTCGGTCAGAAGCCCAGCCTATCGCAAAACAACCCACCGCCATACCAATCGGCCACAACATAAGAATATTAGCCGCTTGTTGTTTGGGGAGACCGTAAGTCTGTTCCAGGAAGGGTATGCACCATAGCCCCTGGAATCCCATAACTGTGCCATAGATCACAAATGCGTAAATGGCTATCAACCAGTAGTTCTTCATCCCAAACAGCTTTTTCATATTTTCAGCAAAACTCACCTTTTGAGTAGTCTGAACCGAATAGTAGTCGATTCCATCTATCTCTGAAACAGTGGGTAAACTCTTGTCACTCGGCTTGTTCCTGAGGACGATGAAATTCAACATGGCCACAATGAACATAAAAGCGCCCAACCAGTAGAAAGACGCTCGCCAGCCGACGATGCCTACTAAAAAAGCCAGTGGCGCTGCAGCGAGCACCGCCCCTGCGTTACCCACTGTTAGCATCACGCCGGTGAGAGTCGAGAACTCATTTGGTCTGAACCAGTTCGCTAAAATTCTCATACAGGGGATCCAGACCACCGCAACGCCAACTCCCATCAGGAAACGGCCAAAGACAATTAATCCGAAACTGTTAGCCAGACCAAAGAGCGCGGTACCGATAGCCGCAATGATGAAAAAGATGGTGACCGAAATTCTTGGCCCCATACGGTCTGACAAAATACCGGACGGGATCTGCATTGCGGCATAAGGATAAAAATACATTGACGATAAAATACCCAGGCTTGTAGCCGACAGGCCGAACTCTTTCATCAATTCGGGCGCTATTACCGCAGGGGACACACGGTCGAAATAAACGAAGATGTAGGTGAGCAACATCATTCCATAGCAGACCCACCTGTAGCGAAGCATCTGTTTTGCCAAATCCGAAAACTGTACATTTACAGCACCCGTTCGAACACTTGATTGACTCATAGTATCACCTTTCCTTGACCAGACCGAAGCACGAAAAAACATGAATTTTTATTCGTCGCCGCCGTTGCGGTCTCCCCTCAAAAGCCATTTACAACCTTTGTCGATGCAAACTTTGATTATTTCCGTCAAACAGATTTTCATAAAGCCTGATATTGTCGGTTGATGCCGGTGCGGCATCCATACGGTCAGTGATAGTAGGCAGGCTGGCGCCGCACACGACCTGCGAATGATGGCCACATGCCGACCGGAAAACCCTGCCGATTCATTCCGTCAAATTCTTTGGGTCTCTCATCTCCTTTCCGAAACCGTTCAGGTCCTGAAAGTGAGACGTGGCTTCGTGCTGGTCGAAGCCAGGCCTCATTTTTTCCAATTCAAGTTTGGTTGTCACTCTTGCCGACAAGAACCTGATCGATTAGCTCGGTCAGATCGTGGACTTTTACTTGAGAACCAATTCTCTTTGCCCCTTCATTGAGGTTGAAATGACAGAAGGGACAAATGGACACGATCCTTTCGGCCCCTACGTCCGCTCCCTCCTGGATCCTTAAGCTCGCGTTCTTGGCGGCCCATTCACCAAAACCTGTCATCACACCACCGCCACCACCGCAACAGAAGGAGTTGGCCCTGTTTCGCTTCATCTCCACAAGTTCAACACCCGGAATGGCCTTCAGTAAGTCTCTGGGTTGCTCATACAGGCATTCGCTCTGATCAACATCCACGTATGCTCCCTTCCACAGTTGCTTGCCTTCCTCGTCGATAATGAACTTATTCAAATGCCTTCCAGTGTGGCACGGATCGTGGTATGTGACCTTCCAGTGTAATTCGCCTTCGAATTTGAGTTTCCCTTCTTTATAGAGACGGTTGAGATAGTCAGCCGTATGTATAACTTCGATTCCCTCCATTACTTTGTCGTATTCAGAGGAAAGCGAGTAATCCTTTTTGATCGCTCGGTAACATCCTGCACAGGAACTAATTATCGTCTTAACTCCGCGCTCATCGTGTAACCATTTGAAGGTTTCGAGGTTCTTTGTGGCGACCCTTTTAAATTCTTCAGAGTCTCCCACTCTCATCGCCGTAGAACCGCAGCAGATCTCATTCTCGCCCAAGATCCCGAAGTCCATCCCGAGCTTCTGAAAAATGGAGGCCGTAGCCGTCGGCACAGCTCGCGCGGCCGTGTTGAAAGCTCCTGTGCAGCCAACGAAAAAAAATACCGGAGCGGCTTCTTTATTGAGATCCTTAATAGGCTTACCCGCTTTCTTAAACGGTCGGGTCCAATCGGTTCTTACTCTTCGAGGTCCCTGATACGGATTGTTATAATTTTTCATCGACTGGAGGAGGTTTTTGTGCAGAGGCATGGGGCCTACGCCATCAGCTACGGCCCTGCGTCTCATCGCCTCAATAATCTCAGGGATATAGGGCTTGTGATCGAGTTCACACTGGTTTTGACACCCAGCGCAAACGGTGCACTTGTAGATCGCCTCCAGGAATTCCTCATCCCAGGGAAGTTCCCCGCTCAAGATGCCCCTTGCAAATGCGATCTTGCCCTTGGAAGCCATGAAGCCTTCGAACCCGAATTCGGCGCCGGCAGGGCAAATTTCGCCAAACGTTGGCGGTGGGCCGTAATCATACGCTACTTTGCAGGTTCCGCATGCGGTGCACCTCCAGATTTTATCCTCAAGCTCTTTCAGCTCCGCAATCTTCCACTCCATTGTCGCCTCCAATTCGAATCTGAATTTTTAAAATTGCTTATATGCCGAGTTTGCCGGGATTCATGATATCGTTAGGATCAAGAAACTTCTTCATTCTCCTTAAAAGATCCAGATATCCTGGATCGGCCCGTTTATTGATCTCGTTGGCAAAATCTACGGGTGGCTTATACGGGATTCCTCCTGCGTCCAAATCGACTTTGAGGCACTCAACAATCGCGTGTCTAGCGTTTTCAGTCTCCTCAGCGCTCTGCTTGTTAAACGGTATCATCGCTCTGAACATGCCGTAATGTACGCCGCGATACATAGTCATCCGGACGGCCGGCGATAGGTTATGAGCGACAAGAATGTCTTTCCACTTATTGTAAACAGGACCCCAGACCTTGGCGGGAGTGAACGTTCCGGGCCAAGATATCCCTGCGCCTCCCTGTTTGCAGTAATTTTTGGTGGAACCGACGACTTGGCTCGGCAGTTGAGTCCTTCCTCTTAAAGCCTCCTCAGGGTACACGGTTTGCTTAATGGATGTGCCTTTTTTTTGCTCTTCCTCAAAAACTGTCTCCCAGATTTCCGTTTTTGCCTCTCGTTCCTTTTCGGTCCAGGATGTGGTAGTAGCAAAGCAGAACCATTCGGGAGAGTCATCAGGCTTAGCCTTGAAAGGATAGGGGATCGGCACCTGCGTAAGCCACCACGAGACCGCTGTGAGATCGTCACACATCTCATAATTGCTCAGATTGAGCATATACGAATACATATCTGCAACATTTTCAGTTGATACAGTAAAAACCTTGAGAAGCGGGGGGATTGGATGCACACTGATACCAATCTTGGTGACTACTCCACTCGAACCCAACCATCCTTTGAACAGGCCATCGAGCTGAGGTAGTGGCAGACAACTATGCCAGGCGTCGTGCCTGATCGCGCATGAACCGACACGTATCAGTTCACCGGTGGGAAGAACCACTTCCATGCTGGTGATCTCCTGGCTGTTTAAACCATACTTGGCGCTAAGCCCGCCAATCCCGTGAGAAACAGCGCATGCCAGAACTGAAGCTGAAGGCGGGCCAACAGGCCAGCCGAATCTCAGTTTATGCTTGTAAAGAGCATCAGCGAGTTTAGCGTGAGACACTCCGGGTTCAATCACGGCAACGTGCGATTCAGGATCAATGGCAACAATGTTGTTCATCTTCTTTAGGTCAAGAAGAATTCCGCCCCGCTCTGGAATCGTCAGCCCTCCAATGTTTGTGCCGGCCGTGTAGGGCACAATAGGGATTTTTTCCTTGTTGGCAAATCGGAGAAGCTCCTGAACCTGCTCAACCGTCTCAGTCATGACCACATAGTCCGGCAACTTGGGTTTCACAAAACTGAGATCGTATGAGTAGGCGTATCGAATGTGCTTTGATGCCGTACAGTTTGATTCACCGACAATTTTTCTGAGTTCCCTGAGCACGGAGTCGACCTTTCCGGCATCAGTGATAGTGGTGGCATGCTCTTTCTGTAGACTGCTTAACTCAGACATCTAGACCTCCTTACTGACCTTGCAAAGAGAAAACAGCCGATCCAGCAGGCGGTGACCTTAGGGGCTTACACCACCATCCGCTCTGGAAAGGGAACATCCCCTCTGCTGGCGGTGATTCTTAGCCCTTAGGCACGATTACGGAAACGAGCGCTAGAGCTGAGGTCACCAGAACTATCGTAGACACTTCACACCTTATGGTGTTATTTCTTGTCTTCTTCTGTGGGTAAAGACGTTATTGTCCCGTCCCAAGTATCAACCTTTTTGGAAATTTGTGGACCTTCACCCTCTCTGAACCATGTAGAAGTAACATTCTTTACCTCTGTGAAAAAGCGAACCCCATCTTTCCCCATCACGTGGAGATCACCAAAAAAGGAGTTTTTGTGCCCGGTAAAACCAAAGATGCCTACGGGCACGGGAATACCCACGTTGATTCCCACCATTCCAGCATGGGTACGATGGGCAAAATCTCTGGCATAGTAGCCGTTCTGTGTATAGATTGCAGAGCCATTAGCGAATTCGCTGGCGTTCATTATAGCCAGACCTTCCTCGTAATCTTTTACTCGCTTGACACAAAGCACGGGACCGAATATTTCCTGATCGCCGCAGCTCATGCCCGGTTTAACATGATCCAAAATCGTCGGCCCTACAAAGAACCCATCCTTGCACTCCACGGGGACTTTTGGGTTGCGTCCGTCAAGGGCAAGTTCAGCGCCTTCCTCAATGCCCTTCTCTATCCAATCGGTTACGAATTTTCGATGACCAGCGTTAACAACAGGGCCCACTTCCGTGGATTTATCATAGGCTGCCCCGATCTTTCTATTGGCTGCAAGTTTTTTCAACTCGGCTACCAAATCTTCCGCAATAGCCTCTTCTACGCAGATTACCGGTAACGCCATACACCGCTCACCAGCGCACCCGCAAAACGCATTGATAATGCCATTTGCAGTTCTGTCAAGCTTGCAGTCTCTCAGGACAAGAGCGTGGTTCTTTGCTTCGGTCAACGCCTGAACTCTTTTACCATTGGCCGCCGCCGTAGCGTAAATATGGCGCCCTACCTTGGTGGACCCGACAAATGAGACACCAACGATATCAGGGTGTCTCAAGAGAACTTCGGCCTCATTTCTACCCGCAGTTACGATGTTGATGACCCCCTTGGGGAGCCCAGCTTCATGCCAGAGTTCCAAAACACGCATAGCGGATTGGGGCACAAAACTTGCCGCCTTAAGCACCAACGTATTTCCCGTGGCGATACAAAGAGGAGCCATCCACCCGTGAGGTATCATGGCTGGAAAGTTCCAGGGAGGAATACCCGCAAACACTCCTAACGGATGATGATATAGGACAGTATCGTAACCGGACGAGATATTCATGATGGACTCCCCCTTCATTAGCTGGGGAATGCCGCAGGCGAATTCAACGACTTCATTCACCTTCAGGATGTCACCCATGGACTCGGTCCAGGATTTACCCTCTTCCTTGCAAAGCAGATATGTAAGCTCTTCCAGGTGTTCATCGAGCAGCGCTTTCATATGAAAGAGCACCTGCGCCCGCTTGTTCGGCGGAGTATTAGCCCATGCGGGAAAAGCCGCCTTCGCCGCGGCAATTGCGGATTCGACTTCACTAACAGTGCACTGTGGCGCATGCGCAATGATTTGGCCGGTGGAAGGATTATAACAATCCATGTAATTCGTTGTTGTCGATTCCAGCCACTCTCCATTCACGCAATATTTTAGTCTGGAAGGCCGGTCTCCCAGGTTTACGCAGTAATTTACATCTTTGAGCGCTGATTCCAACGGATGCATTTGATTCTCCTTTAATATTTCAGTTGTCATTAAGTGAGTGACATGTCTTGAATGATTTTCAGTTCGGATTGTTCATGGATTTCTGACTTGCCGTTAAATTTAACAAGATAGAGTTCTCCATTATCTACTCGTCTGAGAAGAACTCCCAAGTCTTGAAGCGTCTCTTCCGCTATCAAAGGCAACGATTCATTATGATTAGTGACCAGTGAATGGCAAACCAGCGATTGTTTGCAAAGAGAACGGCTGACTGACTGAAATTCGGAGGGATAAAAAGGGACACTTCCCGCTAGTTTTGCCAAAAAGCGTCCCACGCGAATAACATGGTCGGCCATCTCCTTTTTGACAGCGACACCATCTCTTCGCTTGAAACATTCAATGATCCTGTAATGGTCTTGCTCTACTTCGTGAAAAAATTCTGGTCCAGGATTGAGCTTGATTTTCAAATCCGCAAGAAGACTCTCAACGAAGTCCATGAGCAGTATGAGTAGGGGGTTCTCTGAGAATCGCGCTATATAATAGTGAAACCCGATCCCACGTTGATCTTTGACGGGGGCGGTGTTGACTTCGTCATCTGTCATAGTCCCTAGTATACGAATGTCATTTTCAGTGACTTTGGTCACGGCAATTTGCGCTAACTGCGGTTCCAGAAAGTAACGGAGCATTGTGATGTCCCCAACGGAGACATTCTTGAAATGGAGGAAATTTGTAAGGCTGTGAATGGTGGTATTCATATTCACTTCAGCGGCGAATATCCCTCCTCCCGTGCCTTTCCGGGTCTCAATGAGACCCATGCCTTCCAAAACCCTTAAGGCTTCACGCATACTAGCCTTGCTAACCTGGAACTGATCAACCAGTTCTCTTTCTGATGCCAGTCTATCGCCGGGTTTAAATTCCCCGGTGAGAATCGCGTCTCGGATCTGCTCGACAACATAATGCGAGACTTTATGACCCTTTTGTGTAGGCTTGAACATAACCCGGTCGACCTCCTGAGAGTGAACATGGCAGAGAGGCGCCTGACCTATTAGTTATCAACGATGATCAACAACACGGTAATCCCGACATCAGTTCAAAGACACCGAAATAGGGAGATACAGCGTTTTTAACAATTAGGACGCGGTATTTTCTGAAGATGCGTCGATAGCGCCATTTATGTCACTCTGTCTACTCAATTCGGCTACCTTATAAAATAGAAGCGCGAATAGTGTCAAGAACAATCGCATAATATTATGATAGTTTCTATATTCCCCTTGTTATATAACTAGTTACATATTCTGATTGACCTATTTTGTCTATCTTTAATTGGAAAGCAGTATCATAACTATTTGTTATAACGCATGTTTCTAATATCATGGTATTAGCATTGTATTATCATAAGATTATACCTTTATGATATTTTTTCTTGACAGGGTAGCTCTGCTAGAAGTACTTTGACTGGGGCCGAGAAAAAAGCCTCAAAGTTTTTGTGAAACTGATCTATATCGAGAACTTAACGGCGTAAAAGCCTACTGCCGAAAAGTTACCGGACTTTAGCTGGAGGTTCGTCGTGTACTCCAGTATAGGGAATCAGAAAGATTGAACACATTTCTACAATGGAGTGTGAGCAATCACTTAATCAAGAGTTAACTGAAAAATCGACGGACCAACTAGAGTCATCTTATCCATCAGGATGGTTTTTGAATTCCGATAAGTGTAGCAGAACACCATGTACTTAAAGCTGAGCATAATAATCTAATCTGGGAGGAGAATCGTTATGAGGATTGATGTTGACGCGCTCAAATGTATTGGGTGCATGGCCTGCGAGATGGCTTGCGGCTATCACAGGGACGACGCCTTCGCTTTGCTTTCATCATGTATTGTCGTGTACCGAGCGCGGGAGAAAAAGGATTACTTTGGAGTGGTCATAAAAGAAGAGGAAAGCCTCACCATAGCACGGCCTGAAGGGCTTGAGATCAAGCGAATCGGTGTGGCTGAGGAACCTGATCCCGCTGGACAGAAAAAGGAAGCCGACGCTTCTGCAAAACCTATGCTCTTACGCGAACCTTGCGACCTTTGCAATGGTATGAAATATGGTCCTATGTGTGTCAAGATTTGTCCAGTTGATGCGATCTCGTTGGTAGAGGAAGGAGAGTAAAATGGACTATTTGTCGTCGAATAAGATTTTGATTGTGGATTTGGAAACGGGTCAAATATCTGAAGATGATCTTGATGATGAGCTTGTGGGCCGCAAGATTGGCGGCGTAGGCATTACTTCTTCGCTATATCAGACGCACAAAGATAAAGAACCTATTGTCCTTGGCACAGGTTTGCTGACTGGTACCATGTTTCCCGCTTCAGCCTTAGGAGTTGTCTCCGCCAAAAGCCCAAGAACCGGAAACCTCGCTCATGCGCCGTTTACCTTGAAGGCTGGCATGGAGCTAAAATACACTGGCTTCGATTATGTTGTGATCCTAGGCAGGTCCCCAAAGCCGGTCTTTCTTTGGTTACATGACGGTGTCGCCGACATCCAGGACGCCTCTGATCTTTGGGGGGCAGACGTCTGGGCGACTACGGATTCAATAAGAAGAGCCATGGGAGACGACCTGATCCAGACGCTGGCGATTGGTCCTGCGGGAGAATCGGGTTCAGATCTAGCCCAGGTTTGTATCAACTATTGGGCAAGCGGGGATTGCTGGGGGTTTGGGAAACTATTTGGAGAAAAGAATCTTAAGGCGGTGGCGCTAAGAGGAATGGGCCTACTGGAGATTTCCGAGCCTGAGGATTTTGTCGATCAATGTTTCGATGTGTTTGATAAAATCAAAGGCGGGGCCTTTGCAGGCAGACGTGGTATTGAGGACATTCTATCGGAAATGGGTGAAAAGGACGCTTCAGAATGGTTGGCCCCTTTCATACATCGTCATAGCGCATGTTACAATACACCTTATTCTACCAACACTTTCGTGTACTTGAATGAAGATTCAAAAACACTCACGGAACCGGTTGAACCAGAACCTGGATTTTTGATCAATGATCCTTGTGCGCTACTGGCATTTAAGAGGGCCGGATTTTCCGCTCAAAACGCCTGTCGTGTCCTGAAAGCCTGTTCGAAATATGGTATCGATCCCGCAGCGGTTGCTGAACTCTGTGAAAAATCCGGGCAAAAGGACACAGAGAAGATCGAACAGTCGTTTTCTGATCTGAAAGGGCCTGTTGCCATCCCGGACGGTGGAAAGTTCAGTTCGTGGTCTCCCGCACAACCACTTTTTTCAGATTTTGGCGTCTCAGATAGAAGCGCATACCTCGCTTGGTGGACGAGAAGACAGGCTGTGGCGTACCTCTTCGGCATTCATCCTATTTTTGTGAATATGTCGCCCGAGCTTTCAGAAGAATTGATGATAGAAATGTTTAATAAAGGCACAGGTCTTGAGCTGTCCCAAGAGTCACTGGATACAGTAATCGACGATGTGTGCAGCTAAATGGTCTAAGCGCGGTTTTCGGGGTGATCGCGAACATTCGAGCAGAACAGGTATTGCTCGACCTAATAACGTTGAGACTAATTTTTATCACGCTTACGCGTCCATCAACCAGAAGTTGGCGCAGGGGGGTAAAATCCGTTACGGAGAAGACGAAGCAAGCGTGCTGCCTCGTGCCCCGCGCCCTTTGCGCATTCCTCGGATCGGTCTGTATACCGGATCAGGGACATCTCATTCGTGGCTCTGGTTTGTAGAGCTTTTCGACCGGATGTTGTTTCACGATATTGTTTTTCTGAATGAAGATATGGTGAAAGACGGCGCCCTTAAGAATTTGGATGTTTTCGCCATGTCAGGCGGGGACACTATAAGGATTGCCGAGGGGCTTGATACTAAGGGGGCCGCGGAATTGGAGGCATTCATCAGGAAAGGAGGGCTTTATGTTGCATCATGCGCTGGAGCGTATCTCCCCCTGAAATCTTCCAAACAATATCTCGACCGATTCAACTTCGTAGACATAAAGATCGCAAATCTTTCCAAGACACGGCCCGAAATCAAGCGATTGGCGAGCAAGGCGACTACAGCCTACGGATGTGATTACGTATACCATGCCGTCCGAGAAGATGTTCTTCTTCGATTGACCGGAAGAAGCCCTTTCACTGGTGTGAGTACTTTTTTAGCGCCGCTTTATGGAGGGCCATCAATGATTACCGACAACACTTCCGAGGTCTTGGCCTATTACGCCGGTTTCACCGACAAAACCCAGTTTTTGGTTAACGAGTCTTTGGCCCAAAAAACATTAATAGGTAGGGTTGCAGCAGCCAAAACAGGAATGGGGGATGGAAATCTTTACCTCTTTGGTCCCCATTTCGAACATCCGCATTTTCCGATGGCCAATCACTTAGTGGCTACGGCCATATTCTGGGACATGAAAAAGGATAGAGAAAACCGGGAAATTTCTGAGGACGAGATCATCCTTGAAGGCGCGGCCAAAGACAAACTAGTTCGCGACATCAAACGTGAAATCAGCAATGCGCGAATTGTATCCGTAGGACTGGAAGCAGTGCCGATTCAGTGGTCCATAGGTTGTAAAATCTATGAGCCGGAAAAGATCAGAGTTTTTCTAGAAGCTATATGGAAACGCATCGACAACCTGGAACGCTTACGCAGAATCCGCTTGCAAAACAAAGCCGATGAACAATTGGTGGACTGCGCATGCAAAGTGAAGCGAATTTTACGGGAATTGAAAGCTCGGATAGACGATTGTCTGGAGACACAGGACATCGCCTCAGATCTTTTCGATTCATTGCGCCGATTAACAATGGGTTTTCTACAAATTTATTTTAACTCGTTCCGGTGTAATATTTGAACTTATTATCATATCTATTTAATAATATTATTTGTTATATAGTTAACAAGTTTTCAGGATTATCAGCAGGAGCAAATCTTGGGCCGATTACGCATATTTCTTTGCGGGCTAAACTCTGTTAAGGCAACGGCGCTTTTGCAGATCTGTCTGGGGTTATTGGTTGTATCTTGGCTAATTTTCCCTACACATGTACAACAGGCATGGTGTGGGGATTCAATCTCTTCATCCTCTTGGTTCATGGACATGAATCGGTTTTCAAGATCAGCTCATGGGTCTTTGAAGTGCGAGCGCTGTCATGAAGAAATGATAGGACAGGGTAAAGTTCATCCCAACCGCAAAGATTCGACGGCGATGAAAAAAGTCAGTGTCAGGTTTTACGACTACAAGCGTTGCGCCGCATGTCATCCAGAATCATACAAACGCTATTTAGTGGGTGAGCATGCCAAGGCCCTTATTAAGCAGAAACAGGATCAACGGTTGGGCAATAAGGAGGCTCCTCCTGAAAGTTTGGCTCCTACATGCGGCGATTGCCATTCATCTCATTATACGCAAGCCAAACTTTCCAGAATTGCAATAGGCGAACAAATGACTGAAACGTGCGGAAAGTGTCACCCATCACAAAAAATGAGTTATCTCAAAAACCTCCATGGCCAATTGGGTGTTTTCCTGAAGAAGAAGGCGTCGGCGTATTGTACGGACTGCCACGGTGCGCACACCTGCGAGTCTCTTAAAGATAAAGAGAAGGCTTTGACCGCTTGCCGAAGATGCCATAGAAACGCTCCGGCAGGTTTCGCCGGCATAGTAATTCATACTGGTTCCGAAGATATATCAAAGAAAGATCCGAAAAAACAGGCCAACATGGCTCTGATAGGGACTGTAAAGCGGATCGGCCAAATAGTGACAGTCATCATCCTGGCGTTTTTTGCCCTACAAACTTTCGTTTGGATACTTCGCGAACTTCACAACAAACTGAGAGGACGCTGACATGGCTAACCAGACTATACGGCAGGAAACTTTCCGACGTTTTAGTGTTCTTCAAAGAGCAGTGCATCTGACCGTAATGTTTGCGTTTATAGGGATTGGGCTAACCGGATTTTCTATGGCTTTCAGTTCTATGGCCCCAGCACGCGCATTTGCGTGGTCTCTGGGGGGAGTTGAAAGCGTTCGATATCTTCATAGAGTGTTTGCTGTAACGCTATATTTGTGTGTGGTTACGGAAGTTGTCTGGCTAATTTACTTCAAGTTCCTTTTGAAGGGTAATCTTTTCGGACCTCATTCAATATTTTTTACCAAGCAAGACCTTTTGTATTTTCGTGACCATATGGGATATATCCTTGCTCTTCGGAATGAACCACCGCCCTTCGAACGGTTCGCATGGTGGGAAAAACTCGATTACTGGACACTTTTTATTGGTATGCAAACTATGGGGCTCACGGGGCTGCTCTTGTGGTTTCCGGAGTTCTTTTCTCGATTCGTTCCCGGTTACTTCATCAACCTTGCCCAAGTTCTCCATTTCGACGAAGCAATTCTGGCAGTACTCTATAAGTTTTTTATACACACCACCGTTCGTCATTTCCGACCGGAAGTCTATCCGGGTGATTGGACTATTTTCACAGGAAAAACAACTAAAGAGAAAATGATGAGAACTCATCCTGGAGAGTGGGCGCGACTAAACGCTTCCGCTCAAATTGTACCCAGGGGAGAAAGATAAACGAGTTTAAAGAGAACAACGAGTTAAAAATCTTATGAAACCAAGGTTACTAAGATCAGCTTTGGCAGTTTGCGCTATGGCGTGTTGTTTTTTGGCTTTTGGGATGGTCCTGTCTTCCAGTGCGGAAGAGCAGGCGTCTGAGTGCTTAAACTGTCACCGTCAACGAAACTTGAACGCGAACGAGGGGATTCTGTCATCTCAGTTATTTTGTTACAGTTGTCACCAAGACCCCGCATCCCACGAGGACTTTCGCGACGTCAAGGTTTCACTGCAGGTAAAACCGGAGTATTTTTATAAGTCTTCACATCAATTCGTGGCATGTACCCAGTGCCACACTGATGTGGCACGATCACCCCATCGTTCGTCATCCGGCGTAACGTGTCTTCAATGTCACATAACTTTTTTTGGGGCTCCCGGGACACACGCCGAGCACATTCGTGTTAGGTGTGAAGCCTGTCACACCGATTCACAATTCGTAGCGCTAGACATTGCCGGGAATGAAGTTAAACTCGCTCATACAAACACCAAGCTGCTTCCTATAAGTTTGGCGGAACATAAAACGACCGATGTTTCAAGAATGGAATTCTGCACTAGGTGCCACAACACAGACAATCAAGTTGGGGCCCCTACCGTCGTCTTGCCTTCAAAGAGTTTTGTTTGCATGGCCTGCCACTATTCACCGCTGAAGATTGGAAGTCCGATGTTTTTAGTAGCTATCGGCATAGCTATGATTGGCATGATTGGGACCCTTTCCTTTTGGTTTCGAGCTAGAGTCCAGGACGAAGCATCCTCTGTTCATAGAAAGTTTCAATTGGGTTCAGAGGTTGTTTGGAGCAAAATATTTTCGAGAGAAATTTTCCCGATTTTAAAAACCGTATTTTTCGACATTCTTCTTCAGCGTAGGATCTTGGCCAACAGCGTAAGTCGATGGTTTGTTCATTCACTTATTTTTTATTCCTTTTTCGCACGTTTCGCACTCAGTTTGTTTACGCTTTTCCTGCAAAAGGTTTCACCAGAGAGTGAGTTGGCGATGACGCTAGTGAATAAGGATAGTGGATTTGTCGCCACGTTTAACGATGTCACCGGTATTTTTATTCTCGCCGGGGTTGCTTGGGCTATGTTCCGGCGGTATGTCACTAAACCTGAATATTTGACAACCCAAGAACAGGATACGATTGCTCTCGTAATTATTGGACTCGTTACACTCACGGGGTTTATCGTACAGGGAACAAGGATCCTCGTCGCACAAATCCCACCGCAGGTTGCCTTATCGGCCTTCGTGGGTTATTTCATGTCAAGGCTGTTATCAATGGTAAATATCCATTGGCAGTCGGTCTACGGATACCTGTGGTATTTTCATGCGGTACTGTGGGCCGTGTTTATCGCATACCTACCCTTTGGGAAACTCAAGCACATTTTTACCACTCCATTGAGCCTACTGCTAAATTACAAAAAGGATTAGTTGAAGAGAAAGAAAAGCATAAGATGACGGAAACAAACACCAACGAAATGGCCTCGGAAAGTTCAACCTTACCGGCCCGTACAATCCCACTGGACAGACTGGAGATGAGACGCTTGGTCCAATTGGACGCGTGTACACGCTGCGGGGAATGCTTGAAATGGTGTCCAGTATACGACCAGGATTCCAGAGAAAACATCCTACCGCGTCAGAAAATTCTTGATTTTCTGCGCATTGTAAGAAGTCAGCAGAGTATCCTAAATACGATAATCGAAAATAAACTGGCCCCTGAACTTGCTAAGAAGTGGATACGAAAAATATTTCGACTCCAAGAGATCAGCGAAGACGAGGTGCGCCTATTCGCTCTCAATTTGTACGAGTGTTCAACCTGCGGTCAATGCCAGGTAGTATGTCCCGCAAATATCGACACAGTTAACCTTTGGGAAAACATACGTGAACTCATGGTTTCGTCTGGTTACGGTCCACTGGAACCTCAAAAAGCGCTGGCCAAGAGCGTAAAGTCATATGATAACCCTTGGCAGCAACCCCGCCAGGGCCGCGTGAAGTGGGCAAGGCGTGCAAAAAAGGAAAACCTAATATCCGACCTCCCGCCCGATGTAAGGAAAACTAGCGCCAAAATCCTTCTTTTTCTGGGTTGTACCGCAGTATACGACTCAAACATCCGCCAAATCGCAATCGATACCGTCAATATGCTGAAAATCCTTGGCATCGATTACGGCTGCCTGGGAGAGAACGAAAAATGTTGTGGGAGCGTCTTATTAAGAATGGGAGACCCGGAGTACGAGCGTATCGCATCAGACAACATCAAGCTTTTGAACAGTCTTTCAATAGAGACACTTGTCACCTCGTGCTCAGGGTGTTTCAAGACGATTAAGCAGGATTATCCCCAAGTGGGCAAACTGAAATTCGAAGTCCTACACACGGTTGAATTCTTACACCGTCTGATCGAACAGAGAAAACTTAAATTCGACGTTCCGGTCGAAAAAGTTATCACTTATCATGATCCCTGTCATTTGGGCAGAGCGTCGGGGGTTTTTGATGAGCCTAGGGCGGTAATTCGAGCTATACCAGGCCTGGAGCTTGTCGAAATGCCGAGACATGGACCGTATTCCCGATGTTGCGGGGCTGGCGGCGGGGTAAAGGCGGGGTTCCCAGACCTTCAAAATAGGATGGCGCAGGCAAGGATCAAGGAAGCTGAACAGACAGGGGCCCAGGAACTCGTTAGCGCGTGTCCCTTCTGCTACGCCGGCCTTCAAGTGGGCATAGGCGCTTTGAATTCACCCCTTGTGATGAGGGACATGACCCATTTGGTTATAAGCGCATTGAAAAAAGGGGAATAACAGCGTTAACCTCTATCGCTTTGAAATACTCAGCATGGACATAATAAGTAGTTGTTACAGTTATCAGAAATTTGTTTATTGGCTTAATGAATCCGCCTTTGACGCTTTTAAAGCCGACATTATGACTGATGGGGTTTCCTTGACGGAGGCAAGGAAGGCTGTTTGTTCACCTTTATCAAAACGTGTAGAACTCGGATATGTTTTGCCAAGCGCTTGGGGACGCTTTGAACTCTGCAAAAGACAGCTATCATGGTACCGTCGTTCCATTTACTATGGTAAAATCTTGCTGGTGAGCGCCTTTGATCTCGATGCGTACGGTATGCGCTACGACGTTCTGATACGTCAAAGTGTCTTCAAGCCGCGGGCACTCCCATCCGAGGAAGAAAAAGCTCAACTTATTAAAAGACTCAGTTACAAGAGATCGCGGCCCGAAGAGTGGGAGGATATAGCTTCTCAAGACATGAAAGAGAAAGAACGCTGGCTAAAGGTCATGGGTTTGAGGGGTGTAAAATTCGAGGATTTATTCGTGTCCCACTGCGCCAATCATGCTAACTTCATAGAACCGGCTTTTTTTACGCATGAAGAAGGGGATATTGTCCCATATTCAATTTGCAAAACATCGCATGTGTGTTCGGCCTGTATGGAATGGTACAACATCATCGGGCGGTCATTCAAGAAAAAGCTTGTTGTGCCGTGTCCAGGCGCTGTTTTGTTCGCAGGCCTAATTACCAACCGCTACTATGAGGTCATTCACTGTAACGAATCATCTACCGTTGTGTCTGGTCAATTATAAAAAGGATATCATGAAACGAGTCGCATTGTTCCTCTTTGTTTGCTGGTCTTGTTTACTTCTCAGTGGAACGGCTTATTCCCAAAATCCTTCCGTTAGTTCCATCCGTATGGCCGTTTTACAGAATGATATTCACCATCTTCCTCTTTGGGTCGCGTTGGACGAGGGATTTTTCAAAGAACAGGGTATTAATGTTGAGATTGCGGGTATTTTTCGATCAGGGCCCGAGATTATGAGCGCTTTTTCGGCAGGGTCCCTTGACATGGCCTATGTTGGCGAAGCCCCCACAGTTACCGCTGTGGCCAATGGCACAGCTAATGTAGCCATTTTAGCGCAGGTCAACACAGAAGGATCGGCTATTGTCGTTGGAAAGAATTCCCTGATAAGGACTATCTCTGACCTTAAAGGTAAACAGGTCGCTATTCCTGGTTATTCTACCGTTCAGGATTTGCTCTTAAGTAAGGCTTTAGGAGAATCGGGTCTCGACCCGAAACAGGTGAAAATAATTGTGATCAAACCACCCGAGATGATCGGCGCCCTTAGAACGGACCAAATAGACGCCTTTATCTCCTGGGAGCCTTATCCAGCACAGGCTATATGTATGGGTATAGGCAAGATGCTCGCTTCGTCTGCTGAGATTTGGAAGGATCATCCTTGTTGTGTTCTGGTTGTAGATAGGCAATTTGCTCAAGCGAATGGCGAAAAGATGAACAGGATGTTGAAGGCCCACAGACAAGCGGTCGATTTTATTCGAGACAAACCGGCTGAAGCTACACGAATAGCCATTAAGTATACGGGTATGGATGAGCTGACTGCCAAACGGGCTATAGGAAATGTTAAATACGTTTCAAGTCTGAATGTGGAAGGTCTCAAAGAGTATGTCAATTATCTCAGAGGATTGGGCTACATCAAGTTGAACAATATCCAGTCCTTTATCGGAAAACTCATTTATTAGAGCGTAGATAAGCTTAAAGAAATCTGGATTCATAATGGAGCGTTATATTCCGCTTCTGGTTCTGCTATGCCTTTGGCAAGCTCTATGTTCTTTCGGAATCGTTGCGAGTTATGTCCTACCGTCACCTATAGAGATAGCCATAGGATTCTGGGACCTCCTTACCGTCGGGATGCCACCTGGCCATTTGCTTTATTATCACATTCTATACAGTCTTTACCGTGTCAGTCTTGGCTTCTCGGTAGCCTGTGTTCTGGGCGTCCCCCTAGGTCTCTTGATGGGATGGTCTCCGCGGTTTCACAATCTTTTCAGCCCGATCATTGAAATTGTGCGACCTGTTCCACCTCTTGCGTGGATTCCCATAGCTATCGTGTGGCTGGGCATTGGCATAAAATCCTCGGCATTTATTATCTTTTTGGGCGCCTTTTTTCCCATCCTTTTGAACACAGCGTCAGGTGTTCTTGCAATTAATCCCATTCTAATCGATGCTGCAAGGACCCTAAATGCGACACAGAGGGATATTTTTTTTAAAGTTCTGGTTCCAGGATCGTTGCCGTCAATCTTTGTTGGCATGCGGGTTGGCATGGGTGTGGCATGGATGACGTTGGTAGCCGCCGAATTTTCTGGTGTAAAAGAGGGATACGGATTGGGTTTCATGATAATGACAGCACGGGACATACAAAGGCCCGATGAGATCTTGGCCGGCATGTTAGTAATTGGTGTGATAGGTTTTGCTGTCGATTGGTTATTCCGAACATGGGAATCCAGGATCAGACTTTGGGGATAGAAGCGGTTGAATACTGTGCATCTTGAACTTGTTAGAATAGGGAAGACATTCCTGGATGAAAAACTGGGCATGGAAACCTGCGCCATTGCTCAAATTGATCTCAAAATAGAAAAAGGTCAGTTTGTGTCATTTGTAGGCCCCAGTGGATGCGGAAAATCTACTTTATTACGGATCATTTCAGGTTTGGAGAATTCATTTGAAGGCGAGGTCTTTTTGGATGGTAAAAGGATACTGAAGCCGCACAATGAGGTTGGTTTGGTGTTTCAGCAGTATGCGCTGTTCCCTTGGAGAACGATGTGTGAAAACATCGAAATGGGACTCGAGATCATGGGGATGGGCAAGACCGAGAGAAGGGCTGTGGCCAAAGAATACATACGCTTGTTCGGCATGGAGGGGTTCGAGCACCTATATCCATGCCAGTTGTCCGGTGGAATGCAACAGCGTGTAGCCATAGCACGCACCCTTATCATGAATCCTAAAGTCGTCATGATGGACGAGCCGTTTGGATCTTTAGACAGTCAGACCCGCAATGACATGCAGGAATTTCTCATGGACCTCCGTCAGAAAAGGAATGACACTGTTCTATTCGTCACTCACAACGTGGATGAAGCTGTATTTCTTAGTGACCAGATTGTAGTCCTTTCCAAGAGGCCGGCTAGGATTTTGCGTATATTCGAGATCAACTGTTCAAGGCCTCGGGATCGAACCAGCAAAGAGGCCAACGATATTAGACGAGAGGTAATCGGTATTTTGAGGCGGGAGAGGATGGACACCTCTCCTGTGGGCAGTTAGTATGATGTGTTTAGGGATTGCCCACCTGTCGGAGGTGATAGCAGGTGCTTGCTCATACGATAACTGAGCTTCAAAGTCTCGGCCTACAGGTAGCCGCTGACTCACCGAATAGAAAGGTCGGAGCCGGACCAGCCGAAGGTATAACAGTCCTGATTGAGGGAGCGCCAGTTCACGCTCCTTTTAATAGCGACTTTGTATCACGTTCTCCTTATGCCTTGCGTCAGCTTGACGGACAGTCCTGGCTATTCAAGAACGATCGTTTTCTTCTGCCCGCAACAATAGTACCGCGGCCTAAGTTTTATGATTTCGTTACAAAGGACGAGATACCCTATTCGAGAATCGCCCTTTTACACGGTAAAGACTGCATTGCCTCCACTGTCCTTCAAACGTGTGTCTATTGGAACTCTGATAAGAGATGCCAATTCTGCGGTATTGAGCTATCCCTTTCCGGTGCTCAGACTACGAG
>JARLHM010000083.1 GCA_031292235.1 Syntrophaceae bacterium
ATTATGCCTCTTTAGGGCGAGCGGACGGATTCGAGCCGGCAGTGTGATCAAGTTAAACGATGGTGTTGACCTGGTTTTTCAGAAATCCGTCGGGCCCGGTAAGGCCCTGTTAACATTTCCTGTAAGTGAACTCGATTTCCTGAATTTCTTGATGAAGTACGGTTCACCACCATTGCCGCCCTACATAAGACAGGATCCTAGTCTGAACGTCGATGCCAAAAAGCGTTACCAAACTGTCTACGCAAGGGTTCCTGGCTCCATAGCGGCGCCGACAGCGGGCCTCCATTTTACGGATCAAACCATTCTTGCCTTGGAGAAGAGGGGAGTGAAGATACTCAGGATTACCCTGCACGTGGGCCCTGGCACATTTATTCCCATAAGGCGCAGGGATATTAGACTTCACAAAATGGAGCCTGAATCATATTGCATACCTGATTCCGCCGCTGACTTCCTTGATGAATGTGTGCAGTCCCAGCGGCGAATCATCGCTGTAGGGTCGACTTGTCTTAGGGCGCTGGAAGCGTCTTACAACCCGGATAAAGGCTTCACTAAAGGACTGCAGACTACAGACCTTTTCGTCTCACCGGGTTACAAATTCAAAGTCGTAAAAGGAATGGTAACCAATTTTCATCTGCCCGAATCCACTCTCCTAACGTTGGTCTGCGCATTCGCCGGAACCGAAACTATATTAAATGCCTATAAGATGGCGATTTTGAACAACTATCGGTTCTATAGCTATGGAGATTCGTGCTTTATTCTTTGATATTATTATGGTTTTAGGCCCCAAAAAAAGGCGGGACCCCCTCCGGGGCATCGGGTAGGACGCTTGGTGAGAATCTACGGAAGGTATATTTGGTAGGACTGATGCAGGTGCGCAACTTCTAGTAAGATATGAATTATTTGTCAAGAGTTTTTTATAAAAAATGGTCATGTCATTGTTAAAACAATGAATAATGTGTCAGCAACTAAACAAATGTTAAGTTATCTCAGTAAAATCGTTTATGAAATAGACTGGTGGCGCCTTGGCGCAGATAAATTTAAGTGATGCGGTAGCTTAAAATCAAAGTTGGCTTTAATGAGATGAAATATCATCCTGGTATTGTTTAGTCTTAGGACCAACAAATTGACGAAGGGACGCAAATGGATTTGATTAGGGAAGAACTCTTCCAAAAGATGATATTCTCCCACTTTTTGAGAAATCAGGCCGCGTCACTGACTTCGGTAACGATTTCAACGATATGTGAAGCGGCGCTAAAATATTGTAGGCAGGGACTGATCCGCTAATGCGTTTTAATTTAGGACGATTAGGGCGTCTACAGCGACCGGTAAGTCTTCCCGGATTATAAGAGGGTTTATATCAATCTCCTGAATCCTCTCGTTCTCCAGACCCAACCGCCCTAGATTGATCAATATTTGCTCCAAACTGTCCAGATTTACGGGAGGCATTCCCCTGAATGAACCCAGAAGCTTATGGCCTTTTATTTCATGAATCATTTCGATGGCGTCATTTTTCTCCAATGGAGCGACACGAAAAGATACATCATCAAGCGCCTCCGTAAAGATCCCACCTAGGCCAAACATCACACAGGGTCCAAATTGTGGGTCACGTGTCATTCCAACCATAAACTCTCTTTTACCCTTGGCCATCTTTTGAACCAGCGCCGCCCCCTCCCCGAGTTTGGCGATCTGATTCATAATTTGTCTGAATGCTTCGACAGCCTCCTCTTGCGTCTTTATATCCAATCTGATCAAGTCAAGGTCAGTTTTATGGGTAATGTCCGGCGCGCAAGCTTTGACTGCGACTGGAAACCCCAGATTCTCAACCGCGGATTTAAGTTCAGACTCATTCCGCGCTAACATTTCTTCAACTACAGGTATGTCGTAACAGGACAGGACGAGCTTGGACTCGTGTTCCGAAAGGGTTTTTCTGCCTTGAGACAAAGCCATTTCTATTACATCCATTTATTACTCCTTTTCAAATTTCACTATATTTTGATTTAGATAATGATTCAACTATATTGAACCTCGTAAAAAAGTTCTTGATTCCTATCAATTAAACGTTTAGAGGTAAGAATAAGGAACAGCGAAAAGGGGAGTGAATTTATCAAAATTCCTTGTAATTCCTTAAATCGGCGTTTAGAATCAGATTCGTTCTTGAACCCTTGAAAAACAATTATCCCTGGCATAGCTGAAATTGACTGGGAGGCGTGTTTACAATATTTGAGAAACGCGTTCGGTCGTCGTAACAAATGTGGCGGCTTTAAATGGGATTAACTTTGAAATCCTGTTTGAATCGCTTTTGTGATATGCAGCGGATTAGCTGTATTTCAAAATACGGAACCGTTAACATTGAAAATTTATTTTGTTGAAACATGTAGCGCCACGTAGGCGTGAGGAGAGGAACATGCCCAAGAAACCTCCCAGACGGGATCCAATAATAGTTTACAAAAGAGAGGAAAAGGGGCTTAAGCCTTTTTTACAGGGAGCCAGAGGCCTTAGATTTGGACCGACTCCTCAGAAACCCAAAAAATTTAAAGAGCCCAAAGTGGTCGTCCCTGAAAAGGTGCGTCAGAATCTGGCCAACCTTGAGGAGATCAATAACTTTCCATCTCCTGAAAGGGAAATTGCCAAAGCCTGCTATTATATGTGTTTCCTGGTCCATGAAACCAAAACGACTACAGATCTTTTCCCGCTAAAACACAATGTGCTTGAAAAGATTTTTAAGAGCGGGCACAGTTGTCTGACTATAAACTATGTGCGTCGCGGAGACAGAGAAGTCTACACACTGTCCCCGGAGGCGAAAAAGAAGTGGGAGAACGAAACTAATTCCAACAAACATCACATCAGGATGTATCTGACGCAAAAATGTAAGATTGACTACGAGGAAGGATACTTCGATCTTTACCACTTCCACGTTGTTATGGAACCTTTCAGATTTACCTTTTATCTTCCGATTCATCAGGCGCCCTGGATTGACAAGAGGCGTATTTCGAAAAGAAAGTTTCATTATCCTCAAACAGTTGAATATGGCCTGGTGCGGGGCAAAGTGATAACGACTTCCCGTAAGGCGACCATGGTTCCAATAGAAGAGATACGCGCTGAATTCCAGAAACTTCTTGACGTCGAGATTACCAAGAAGAAATAGCCTGAAACCTACCATAGGTAATAGTCGCCGCGGTTCCAACAAATTATGATCTGCTAAAATTCGGAGGTTTCACCTCCGAAAAGCAGAAGTATCGAACCTTATTGGCCTAAAGGCGCCCCGTTGAATCATCATGCGCCGTTTCCCTGACCTATTCCGTCCTGTATGCTGAAAAACCCGAAGATAGCATGCTGATTTTCACATGTTTGATAGGTCTTTTGTTAAAGGAGGGCGGGGAGACCCCGGTGCGCGCATCGAGGTCTCTCGGGAGGGGTAGAATGCGGCTATTATTACGGACAATATGTCTTCAAAATGGTTCCTATCTATGGACCCAGCGTACAAATCGTTTTAATCGCATCCTGCAATTTGCGGGTGTCTTAATAATAAATGTTGTGGAAACGCGTCAATGTCTGTGACGTTATATTCCTTGAAGAAAGATGGGCATTAAAATAGAATTATGCGAGAAACAGTCAACAAAAGGGTAATCTGGACAGTTAGGGACGTTCTCAAATGGACCTCCGAATATCTCAGGACAAAAGGATGCGACTCTCCCCGATTGGACTCCGAATTATTGTTGGCCCATACCCTTGGTATCGACAGACTCCGGTTGTTCTTGGATTATGACCGCCCACTTAGCGACAAAGAGCGTAAAAAATATCGCGAACTCGTGCGAAGGAGAGCCTCCAGAGAACCGGTGGCTTTAATCACGGGTAAAAGGGAGTTCTGGTCTCTCCAAATAACGGTCAATCCGGGAGTTTTAATCCCCCGTCCGGAAACAGAAATTCTTGTTGAAGTAGTTCTTGATCAATGCAAAACTCTAACAGGTTGTTCGGTTCTAGAAATTGGTTGCGGGTCCGGCGCTGTCTTCTGCGCTATATCGAGTGAACGCCACGACATTGAGTTGTACGCATGTGATATTTCTTTGTGCGCCCTTAGTTGCGCTTCCATCAACGCGTCAGTTAGCTCGAGCGTAAACCGTGTCCATATCTTCGCCTCCGACCTTCTCGAATCTGTTCGGTCAGGCCCTGTTTTCGACATAATCTTTTCCAATCCGCCTTACATCCCTTCCAGTCTTATAGACAACCTAGAGCCGGAAATCCGGGAATTCGAGCCATGTTGTGCGCTCGACGGCGGCATCGATGGTCTAGCAACCATAAGGCGGTTGATTTCTGGGTCGAGAAATTGTTTGAAACCAAAAGGTAATTTGATATTGGAAATCGGGGATCAACAATCTGAAGAAGTTGAACGCTTGTTGAAATTGAATGATTTCTCAGAAATCCGAACCTATACTGATCTGAGTGGTAAAATTCGTGTGTTAAAGGCGGTTCTGTAATTGCGATTCATTTTAATTGGTTTTGGGAAATTTGGACGGCTGTCTTTTGATAGACTTAGAGCTACCTTTGTGGATGCTGAGTTTATAATTGTGGACCCAAGTATAGAACAGAGTTCGGTTATTTCTGATGCCAAAATCAGGCCAATTCCCGCTGGCGGCGTTGAATTCCTCCTAAATTATGATCAGTTGTCCGAAACCGACTTAATCGTTCCAGTGGCGCCGTTGCATATCGCTGGGGCCTATATTGGGGCCTATTACAGCGGGTCCGAATATTCAAGCTTACCTGTAGGACTGGCTGACCACTTTAAAAACCTTTGGTTAATTGACCATGCGACACTCTGTGTGAGCAACGCAAATTTCATTTGTCCGGATGACTGCCCGGAAGGCGATACCTGCACAATAACTGGCGAACGACGCATGCCGATGTACGAGAAGATCGAGTGTCTAAAATTTCCGGGTTTTGAGATACGCGTCATAAGAAGCTTTCAGTTGGCGCCAGGCGTTGGCGGGTACACTTTAGGCTCTCTGATATCAATTAGGGATTCTGTCGCTTCGGGCCAAAAATACGTCATAGCCACTTCTTGTAAATGTCACGCCATCCTTTCCGCAATTAGAGTGGGACTTAAGAATTGACTGTAAAATGAAGCCGGGGGGTCCCTTGACTATTCTGTGAGCAGCGTTTAGTTTTGGTTTTAAACTAATTATTTTTCATTGGATGGTGACAAGATGACCGTAAACTCAGACAATCAAATTCCTAAGACCGATTTGTTGGATGGCGATACGATTGAGGATATAGAGAGAAAACTGGCTCAGAACCCGGATTCGGCAAACTTGCATTACAATTTGGGATTAGCTCTTGTACGCTCTAAGGATTGGGACAGAGCCACAGCGGAATTCCGTTCCGCTATGAAACTCAAGCCTGGAATGCTCGAAGCCAGGGTCAATATCGCGGGCATATTGCTCCAGAAAGGTGATTACGACGGCTGCATAGAAGAAAGCTTGAAAGCCCTCGAATTCAGGCCGGATCTTGTCGAGGCATGTATAAACATCGGTATAGCGTTTAGCCACAAAGGGGGGCTAGATCAGGCGCAAAAGAGCTTTGAAAAGGCCCTGACCATAGATCCCAAATCAGTAGTCGCCCTCTTAAACCTCGGAAACATCTATCTGTCGTGGGGCAATCTCGAAAAGGCCATAGAGCATAACTTTAGAGCGATTCAACTGAAACCAGAATTCGGAATGGCTCATAACAACCTGGCTGTGTCATATTTCCAGAATCACGAAATTGAAAAAGCTAAAATTCACGCTCACAAAGCTATAAGCTTGGGGTATGATGTTCATCCGGAGTTCCTAAAACAACTTGAAAATTAGACCGGAGATCAAGGGGATTTTTAAGAGTTGAGGACTTTGGCTACATATGTCAAAATCCTCCATTCCAGTTAATAAATCCGATTGTTATTGGGCGCGCTCCATAAAAAAGCGAATAGCAGCTTTCTTTTTAGAGGCTGGTAGGCTTTTATAAAAGCTGTTTAGTTCATTTGACGAAAATTCCAGCTCAAATTCTCCGTTGCTACTTTTGTCAGCTTTTGGAGGCAAGTGGCTAGACACAGAATCAAGAAACGGGCCAATTTCTGAAACGGACAGAGATCTGACTTCCCGCTTCACGAATTTGGGATCCATGGCCCAAGCTTCGAAGAATAGATCCGGAAAGAATTCCGCCCTTATACACGATTGAAACAAAATCTTCCGGATTCTGAGGCTTCCATCCCTGAACTCAACTAAAGCCTGTCCCCGGTCCAATTGAGGTGGCGCTACAGCCCGTAAGACCCCACACTGATCTATTTCCGGAAGCGAAGCCAATGTTTCCAGGTCCTCCAACTCAAGAGAAATAACAGCAATGGCCTCTTTGATTTTTGGGACTATTGCTTTAATTGAGTCGTTGTCCATGCATTCCAACAGGTCGATGAACTCGGGGCCTGAGAATTCTCCTAAGCGGACGTATTCGCCAAGCATTTTCTGGTGCGGCCTCAAGTCATGAAAAAGCCTGATAACCTGGTCCGGGGTGAGGGATTCCCAAGGCAAATGCTCAACCACATTTTGAAGGTCTGTTACAGGTAATCCGGCCAGTCTCTCGACTAACGTCTCAAACTCAAACTCATCAAATCCACCGGACGCCGTAACTAGCTGTTCAAGCTCATCGAGTTTATCGGAAAGTATAACAATGCGCTCCCACCTTTTAAAGAATATCGCAGGAGAAGGAGAAGATACTGTCTTCCAATCATTTACAATCGTAGTCACCATTTTCTGAATTGTTCTAATGATCTCTTTGGCTAACAGAGAAGCTTCATCCTCACTCATGCCATGGCCAAGTTCATGAATTACGTCAATTACAGCTCCCTCGATCTGAAATGGAAAAGGTTCCTCGACTAGATTCCAGTCTATGGATTCCAAGAACTCTCTGATTTCAAGAACACTCAAGGCTATTGGGGTTTTTGTCTCCAAATAGCCTGAGATCACCAAAGTATTTATTAGAGCCTCTCGAATCGAATCAACCTCTGACAGGTTTTCCGCAATAACAAAAGGTGAACGATTGAGCATCTTGAAAGGAAGCGCATCCTTAAGTTTTAGGATAAATTGGTAACGATTCAACTCAGACTCATAGTATTCCAAGATAGACAATGATGTGAAAAGATCGTCTTCAAGAGTCAGAGATTTTATCGAATACAATTCTCCTTCATTAAAAACACTCATCTTGGCAAGAGTTTGACATGCCAACTCACTCAAACAGTCGTATTCCTTACTATTAACAAGTATTTGGATTCGGTCGTTGAGGAGAAGCTTTTTCCACTCATTCCTTAGGCTCACGATCCTCGTGTACGCCAACCTGAATAAATCGACAGGGGTTAAATCCATTAGGTAAGCTACTCCCTCATCGATTTCTCCTTTGCTCTTGATCTCAAGCCCGATGCTGACAAGCTTGAAGACCGTTTGCTGGACCTTAGCCAATTGTTCGACAGACCTAAAATCAATCTCATTCTGTAAAACATATTTGTTGGCCATGGCTACAGAAATACGAACAATTTCGTCTGCTCTTTCGTGAGCCAATTTGCCCTGCTGAATCCCACGTTCAACAACTCTGGCAATAAACGATTGCTCATCATGAATTACGAGACCGAATTTTTCCATTTGGACCAATCTAGCGAGCGCGCTCGATATATTTTCCTGTACGGGTATCTATCTTCAAAACATCTCCTTCATTTACAAAGAGTGGCACCTGAACAGTCATACCTGTTTCCAGCGTCGCCGGCTTGGTAGCTCCAGCCGCTGTATCTCCTCGTAATCCAGGATCGGTTGTCGTCACGGTAAGTTCAACAAATATGGGAACCTCCACACCAATAGGTTTGGCGTTGTGGAAAAGGACAGTGACATTGACATTTTCTTGGAGGTAATTTTTGGCGTCACCCAGGTTCTGTTCGACCAAAAATAACTGCTCATAGGTTTCACTATCCATAAAGTGATATTCCCCTTCACTTTCGTAGAGAAACTGCATCTGCTTTTCCTCGAGGTCCGGTTTGTCGAGTTTCTCGCCTGACCTGAAAGTTCTGTCAATTACATTTCCTGTAAGCAGACTCTTTAAAGTCGTACGGACAAATGCCCCACCCTTGCCAGGCTTCACATGCAAGAAATCCGCGATTGTAAATGGTTCACCGTTAATTTCGATTTTGAGCCCTTTTCTGAAATCTGAGGTTGAATACATCTTTCTTTAGAAATAATCCTCGCTTTCGTATCGATTTCCGCTATTGCGGACGCGCGTGTCTAATTATTTAATATAATTAAGACCTAATAGATTAAAACCCCATCGCGTCTTCAGAGGCTATTTTGGGCAATGTGCGTCAGAGGAATGACCACAAAACATCCAATTCTTCAAAAACCTTCCCCTTGGTCATGCTACAGTGATGAGACTCTTCGAAGCTCCGGATAGAATTTCCGGGCCAGTTGATGAAAGATAAACCAAACTTTCGAGGCGTACTCCTCCAAATCCTTCGATATAAATTCCCGGCTCGATTGTAAAAACCATCCCGGAATCAATTACTGATACCGATTTAGGCGCCAGGTAAGGAGCTTCGTGAACCTCGAGACCAACTCCATGGCCAAGACTGTGAAGGAAGTACTTGCCGTACCCGGCCTTCGAAATTGTCTCTCGAGCCACTCTATCCGCGTCTTCAGCCCTGATTCCTGGTTTGATCGCTTCTATAGCGCGGTCATGAGCATCCTTGACTACCTGATGAATTTTCAATTGTTCAGGGTGCGGTGCCCCTACGACACAGGTTACGGTTTCATCACTACAATAACCTGATATAATACACCCATAATCAATTACTACTAAGTCACCAGACTGGATAATTTTCTCCGTGGGACTACCATGCGGTAAAGCGCTCCGAACACCTGAAGCGACAATAGTTTCAAAAGACTCAGCAGACGCTCCTCCAAGTTTAAAAAGAGAACCAAGCCGACCAGCGACTTCAGATTCCGATTTTCCGGAAATCCCGCTTTCCAATAGTTGTTCACAAGCCAACGACGCAACTTGGGCCGCCTTCTTGATCATTTTCAATTCCGACCCATCCTTGATTATCCTGAGGTCTGCCAATTCCTGAGCTTTAAATGAGACTACTTCAATTTCTTTGGCGGCTCTCTTAAGCGCTGACACATAATCAAAACTGATCCTGTTTCCTTCTACCCCAAGACGCCTAACTCTGAGCTTTCTCATGACTTTAACTACGGACACGATCTTCCCCCGCGTTATATGGACCCTAAACTTTGGGGACTCGATCCTTGATTGTATCTTATAACGACCGTCTGTAAAAAGGTGTAGCCGGTCTTCATTAATCAGAATAGCCGCGTCGGATCCGGTAAATCCAGACAAATATCTCAAATTCGTTGATTGCGTGATTTCCGAGGTGTTAAGAAGAACCGCGTCTAGCTTAAGCTTCTGAAGTTTTCGTCGAATCAGAGCTATGGGGTCTAGTGGAAACATTTATCTATCGCAGCTTTCGTGATGGTTTGTAACAGATTAATATCTCAGCACAAATAAAAAAGCCTCGACATGTGGTTGAAATGTTCGACCATGCCAAGGCTTTTGGATAGGATAAAAATAATCAGGTATCAATTGCCTCCGACAAGTGAAATCTTTGTCCTGGCAATTTTGACCCTGTTCGACATCCTCTCGTATTCCGTTGCGTTTTCAACGGCGTCAATTTCTAGGAGTTGTTTTTCCAATATAGCCAACTCCTCAGTCGCCTGAGCCTTATCAATGGATTCGGCCGCATGGGCTTCTTCCACCAACACCATGACGGAATCTTTCAAAACCTCACAGAACCCTGACCCGACAACATACTTCACAAACCGGTCAGATTCCAGATAAGAAAATACTCCAGGTTTGATGAACGTCAACATGGGCGTATGACCTGTAAGAACACCAAATTCACCCATCACACCCGGCGCTATAACTTCCTCCACCATTTTATCCAATACAATACCACGTGGAGTCACCAATTCAACCTTGAACTTTTCAGCCATGAAGCTCTCCTGATCAGGCTGTGGCGCTCGCCAGTTTGACAGCCTTGGCTCGAACCTCGCTCAAATCGCCCACCATATAGAACGCCTGCTCGGGAATGTCATCACATTTGCCTTCGATGATTTCTTTGAACCCAGCGACTGTGTCCGCGATCTTTACGTATTTACCCGGAGTGCCGGTGAATTCCTGCGCAACAAAGAACGGCTGCGATAGGAACCGCTGTATCTTTCTAGCCCGGGTGACTACCAGCTTATCTTCTTCAGAGAGTTCGTCCATACCAAGAATTGCGATAATGTCTTGGAGGTCTTTGTATCGCTGAAGAACTAACTGAATCTGACGTGTAACGTTGTAATGCTCTTCGCCTAGGACCCTAGGATCCAGAATCCTTGAAGTGGAGTCCAGAGGGTCAACGGCCGGATATATACCCAACTCAGCGACCTGACGGGACAAGACGACTGTTCCGTCCAAATGCGCAAATGTGGTCGCCGGGGCAGGGTCCGTCAAGTCGTCGGCCGGAACATAGATACACTCAACCGCTGTGATTGAACCGCTTCTGGTCGAACATATGCGTTCCTGCAATTCGCCCATGTCAGTCCCCAAAGTAGGCTGATAACCGACGGCCGAAGGCATTCGTCCAAGAAGAGCCGAAACCTCAGAACCGGCTTGCGTGAACCGAAAGATGTTATCAATAAAAAGCATAACGTCGATCCCCTGCTCATCACGGAAATACTCCGCAACAGTCAGCGCCGTTAGCGCTACACGAGCCCTTGCTCCAGGGGGTTCGTTCATCTGGCCGTAAATCAGCGCGGCTCGATCAAGCACTCTTTCGCCTTCAGGCTTTTTCTGGCCGGGCAGAACCCCACCCATTTCCAGGTAGAGGTCGTTTCCTTCTCGAGATCTTTCACCGACTCCGGCGAACACTGATGTCCCACCAAACTGTTTGGCGATGTTATTGATGATCTCCATCATAAATACGGTCTTACCAACACCGGCTCCGCCGAAGAACCCAATCTTGCCACCTCTCATGAACGGGGCAATTAAATCAACAACCTTGATTCCTGTCTCCTGAATAGAGATCTGGGTGACCTGTTCGTCGAATGAAGGCGCCGGACGGTGGATTGGCCTTTGGGCCTCGGCGTTAACCGGGCCTCCCTGATCGACGGGTCTTCCGACCACGTTGATAATTCTTCCAAGCACTGCCTTTCCTACGGGAACCTGCACAGGAGCGCCAGTATCTTTGACCGCCATTCCCCGCACGAGGCCGTCCGTAGTATCCATAGCAATGGTCCGCACTGTATTATCCCCAAGATGCTGAGCCACCTCAACAACTAGGTTGTCCGCCTCGTTGTTAATCGCAGGATTTGAAATCAGTAAGGCGTTATAAATCGCCGGTAGCTGATTCTCCGGAAATTCGACATCGACGACGGGGCCGATTACCTGAACGATTTTCCCTACACTCATTTTAGGATATCCTCCTGAAACCGTCTTCCTAATGTTTATCGAAATTTGGCTTTAGGGAGAGCCGGACTAACCTTTGAGGGCTTCCGCCCCGCCGACGATCTCCATCAACTCTGTTGTAATCGATTCCTGACGTTTTCGGTTGAGTTTCAACGTCAACTTGTTAATCATTTCACCTGCATTGGTAGTCGCGGCTTCCATAGCAGACATCCTGGCGCCATGTTCACTGGCGACGGAATCCAGTATGCCGGTGAAAACCTGCACCTGGACATATCGGGGAAGAAGCTCCTCGAGCAGTTCTTCCTCTGAAGGCTCATACAAATACCCTCGTCGAGGCTTCCAACCTTCCTCTTCCGGAGCTATTGGCAGAAGTCTCCGAAGCGTCAATGACTGAGTGACAGCAGATCGGAAACTGTTGAACAGTAAATAGACTTCCTGAAATTCCCCAGAAAGAAAATTCTCCGTGGCAATCGAAACAATTCGTCCAGCTAGATCATAGCTGACTTTGTTCATAACATTGTTAAATTTTTCGATGATTGGTATCTGACGCCTGCGAAAGTAGTCATTACCCTTGCGTCCAACCGTTACAAAATTAATCTGAACACCTTTGGTCTTCATCTCATTTACAAAGGATTCAGCACGACGCTGCAAATTCGTATTAAATGCTCCGCATAACCCCCGATCGGCGGTCACAAGTATCAGAAGCGCCTTCTGAACCGGCCGTGACTCAAGCATCGGATGCGCCTTTGTCCTCGCTGCCAGAGACATCATGACTTCACGCATCTTCTCCGAAAAGGGCCTGGCTGCTTTGATCGCCTCTTCAGCCCGGCGCAACTTAGCAGCCGCAACCATTTTCATGGCCTTCGTGATCTTCTGGGTGTTCTTGACACTGGCTATGCGTTTACGAATATCTCGTAGACTTGCCATTTCGACCTCATTCCCTGCGGACTAAATCCGGATGTTAATACACACCAAGCTTGTTCCAAACCCTATACGAGTGAAACCGAAGGAGGATTAAATATTGCCTTAAACTCATCCAAAATATTCTTCATTTTGGACTCCAGATCCGCTGATATGATCTTTTTCTCCCTGATTTCAGTCAGAACATCCGGGCAGCTACTTTCAAGGTAGCTCAAATACTGCCGTTCATATTCCATGAGCATCCTCACGTCATATTCATCGACATATCCGTTTGTAGCCGCAAAGATAACCGCAATCTGCTTCTCCGCAGCCATTGGTTCATACTGAGGCTGCTTAAGAATTTCAACCAATCGTGTTCCTCTAGCCAACTGCGCTTGAGTAACCTTATCAAGATCCGACCCAAACTGGGCAAAAGCTTCAAGTTCCCTAAATTGGGCCAAGTCAAGACGGAGTGTCCCCGCAACCTGTTTCATGGCCTTTATCTGAGCGTTACCACCAACACGGGACACACTCAACCCAACGTTAATGGCAGGTCTAACCCCTGAATAGAAAAGGTCGGTGGACAAAAAGATCTGACCATCCGTAATTGAAATGACGTTTGTAGGGATGTACGCTGAAACGTCGCCAGCCTGAGTTTCAATGATGGGTAGCGCTGTCAGGCTTCCTCCACCATCAATTTGATTGAGTTTGGCGGCCCTTTCAAGCAGCCTTGAATGCAGATAGAAAACATCACCAGGATACGCTTCACGTCCAGGGGGCCTTCTGAGGAGCAATGACAACTGACGGTAAGCGACGGCCTGCTTGGAAAGGTCATCATAAATAATCAACGAGTGCTGACCGTTGTCCCGATAGTATTCACCCATGGTGACTCCGGAATACGGAGCAATATATTGCATTGGCGCAGGATCTGAAGCTGTAGCGGATACAACCGTGGTATAACTCATCGCTCCAAAGCGTTCTAATGTCGCGACAACCTGTGCTACAGTCGATCGTTTCTGACCAACAGCAACGTAAATACATTTAACGTCACTATCTTTTTGATTGATGATCGTGTCTATCGCGATGGCGGTTTTGCCTGTCTGACGGTCACCAATTATGAGTTCGCGTTGCCCACGCCCAATCGGAATCATCGCGTCGATCGCCTTGATACCGGTTTGAAGAGGCTCTTTGACAGGCTCTCTCTTGATGATGCCGGGCGCCACTATCTCGATCACTCGGGACTCTGTAGTATCTAACGGACCCTTTCCGTCGATAGGCTGACCAAGAGAGTCAACCACTCGTCCAAGCATGCCCGGCCCTACGGGAACCTGCACAATCCGGTTGGTCCTCTTGACTGTGTCGCCTTCCTTGATGTGAACGTCTTCACCAAGGATCGCGGCCCCAACATTGTCCGCTTCCAGGTTTAAGACCATTCCCATGATGCCGTGCGGGAACTCAAGAAGTTCTCCAGCCATTGCGTTCTCGAGTCCATGTAGTCGAGCGATACCGTCACCTACGCTAATGACTGTTCCGGTTTCGCTGACTTCGACCTTTTTGTCATACTCCTGGATCTGCTGTTTGATGATTTGACTGATTTCTTCGGCTCTGATTTGCATTTTCCCTATCCCTTCAGGCTTTCCTTGAGCTGATTTAACTGAGTTCTAATGGTGCCATCAAAAACCATGTCCCCGACCCTGGCAACCAGGCCCCCGATCAAGAAAGGGTCAACCTTAGTAGTTACCAGAACCTTTTTGTCACTCATTCTTGAAAGAGCTTCCGTGACGCGATCTAGGTCGGACTTCTCCAAAGGTTCAGCGCTTATGACTTCGCCTCGTGTAATCCCACGAATCTCGTCCACACTGGACCGAAACGCCGTCTCTATCCCATTCAACTGATCTATGCGCTTCCTATCAATCAACACGTTGACAAAATTCTTTACTATAACGTCCGCGCCAATTTTAGTCAGTATTTCGCCGGCGATCTTCTTCTTGTCTTCTTTTGTAAAGACTGGGCTTACGAGAACTTCTCTAAAATCTCTGGATTGAGATACAATTTCCGTCAGAGCTGTCAAATCGCTCCCATATTTGTCCAATGCGTCATTTGATTGGCCTATTTCAACAAGAGCCTTCGCATAACGCTTTGCTAAAGTGGTATCTATCACTTCATACCCCCGACTCTAACGAGGTAATCCTCGACGATTCGCTTGCGATCTTTCTCGGAAATCTTTTCACGAATCATTGTTTCGGCCATTTGCACAGCCAATTCTACCGCCTCGTTCTTCAGGGTCTCTCTGGCCTTTCTAACTTCTTGTTCGGCAGTCATTTTGGCTGATTCGACCACGGCTAGGGACATTCTTTCAGCGTTGGCCATGACCTTTTCGCTGTCAGACTCCGCAGCTTTCCGCAATTCAACCCGCATACGCTCCAGTTCTTTTTCCATGCCTGCGATTTTTTCCTTATATTCCGCCAACAATCGCAGAGCTGTCTCGCGTTGTTCCACCGCTTCCGCAAGATCCTTCCTGATCTGGTCCTTGCGCTCAACGAAAAAGGTAACTAGGGGTTTCTTAACGAAGTAAACGAGGATAGCGACAAGCGCCAGAGTGTTAATAACTCTCCACATCAACAGCCATGGGGTCCAAGTTGACTCTTCTCCCCCGCCAGAGGAAGCGTTTGCTATTGTCACGGCCCCCAGTACAAAAATTAACAGAAAAGCGAGATTCTTAAGGACTTTTTTGAAATCCATCAGATGGCCCTCCCCAGTATCTTCTCCGAAATGGATTGCGCTAGGGGCGCCATCTCACCCTTAAGGGCCGCTCGTGCCTTTTCTGACTCCGCCTGAATGGACGATTTCATATCATCCACAATGCGAGCCGCTTCGATTCGAGCCTTTTCAAGAATGTCCGCTTCACTTTTTTTTGCCTCAGCAAGCAACTCAGCCTTTTCTTTGCCGGCTACCTGCCTAGCCTCGATCAGCGCCTCCTGGTGTTTCATCTCTTGCTCCAGAACCTCAGCGTCCAACTGTGAAGCCTTGTCCCGGTCGGCTTTAATTTTGGATTCTCTTTCCCGTATCTTAGCCAGCACCGGTTTGTACAACAGGGAGTTGAGGAGGAGTAAGAGAATCAGGAAATTGATCAGCTGAATAAACAGAGTGAAATTTACATTTATCACCGGTTTGATCTCCTGATTCAAGAAGTTTGTCGCCCACTTAGCACGACTATACCCCGTGTCACGCTAGAGGGCGCCTTCAATCTGATTTTTTTGGCAAGGATATTTTTTGGACCCAGACTTTAAGTGTCATATTTTCTAACACCCCGGGCTAAAGGGTGTCAAGAATTTTTTCGTACTGAAACTGGGTCCGAAGGTGAGATTCAGCGATTCTGATCTGAAGCCGGCTCCTCAACTGATTCCCCATTTGAAATATTGTCCGGGGATTCATAATTGGGTGGCCAGGCTTGGGCTGATATCACTTCAATCGATCCTGCTTCAAGTCCTTTTTCGTCCGAACCACCTAGCAATTCCGGCATGTCCGGTTGAAACGACGCCATAGAACATGTGCCTTCGAAAATGACGCCCTCTTCAATAACCAAACTCGGCGTCTTCAAATGCCCAAAAACCTTCGCAGGAGGAAACAGCTCAATTTTTTCCGTCGCAGTGACGTCTCCGCGCACCTCACCGGACACCTTCAATATGTTCGAATGAATTTGAGCGTGGACAATTGAGTCGGAACCGATAACTAGGGTCCCGCGGCTGATGATTTCCCCTTCAAATTGCCCATCTAAGTGAACTATCCCAGAGAACGACAGCTTACCGGTAAACTCGGTTTGCGAACCTAAAAATCCTGTTACTGCGTCACTCTTTGTCTTTCTGAATCGGAGCATGTGCCCTCCCTGTATTACCGGCGCAATTGTCTCTGGTCGAAGGGCCGGTCGCGACTTCCTTAACACAGCCACAAATCAACTTCAAGAAATAATTGAAAATTGTTTCCTTCTTATCGATAAATTCTAGAAAATTAATTTGTTTAGGCCTCAAATTCTAAATCTGCCTTCATGAAGTTACGCGAAAAACTACAATCTAGCGCGAAAACCTCCTGGAACTGACCGAAGTCAAGATCGCTGTCACAAGAAAAGACGATAACAGAGACGACCCACCGTAACTTACAAAACTCAAAGGGACCCCAACTACAGGAACGACCCCCATGACCATAGCCACATTTATGGCCACGTGCCAAAAAATTATTGAAATACAGCCTACTGAAAGCATTGTTCCGAAATCGTCTCTCGCCCTGCCGGATATCGCCAGCCCACGAAGCATAAAAGCCATTAACAACACAAGGATTGTCATGCAGCCGACGAACCCCCACTCTTCAGACAGGACGGCAAAAATAAAATCTGTATGTTTCGCAGGCAGAAACATCAACTGGTTTTGTGTGCCCTTCAAAAACCCCTTTCCAAATAATCCTCCCGACCCAACGGCGATCTGGGACTGTATTATTTGATATCCAGCTCCTAAGGGGTCCAGGTCAGGGTTCAGAAAAGTCATCAGTCTTCTTTTCTGATAATCCAGGAGCAGATATTTTCCACCAAAATAGATCAAAGGAAAACTAACGAGTGTCAGACCGAGGATGGTTGTCCATATCCGTTTCGTCAAACCTACGAACATCATCATTGATATTGCGACGAGGAATAAGACTATGGCTGTTCCAAGGTCCGGCTGAGTAGCCACAAAGATGACTGGCACAATAACCAGGCCCAGGTTCCTAAATATTTCCGTCCAATCAGTTAGAGGTCCGCGTCTTCTGTCGCCAAGACTCTTCGCAAGGACTATTACCACAGACAGTTTAGCAAACTCTGATGGCTGAAAACGCATAAAACCGAGGTCGATCCAACGTCGAGATCCGGCGGTAACCCTTCCAAATATGGAAACTGATATCAGCGCAACCAGTATAAAGATGTAGATCCATAGTCCCCATCTTTCCAAGATACGATAGTCAACAAACGAAAATAGGATCAAGAGGACGATCCCTAGACTCAGCCACGCGGCCTGCTTGATCACCAAGGACCTGCCAACACCGCCCATCGGAATCGCCGCGCTATAAATAAGGACAATTCCTATAATCGCCAAGATTATGCCATCCAGGCACAAAAACCATTCAAACTTCCGAACTGAGTTTAGAACACCTGAATCCAGATAAGTCTTAGACATTGAATCTTTAATCTTTCGAATTTAATGTCGCTTTCCGGGATTACCCTGCTCATTCCCGAGGATCACCCGGATCGGGGAGCCCGTAATATCTGCAAATTATCTTTCTTGCGAGAGGGGCCGCTGTCTTTCCTCCTCCACCTCCATGTTCTATGACTACCACAACCGCAATCTTTTTAGGCTGATTATCAACAAACGCCACAAACATCGCGTGTGATCTTTCATGATATGGGATGTCATCATCAGACTTTGTTTTTTCTCTGGCGCTGATAACCTGGGAAGTGCCTGTTTTTGCATAAACACTTAACCCAGGAATCCTACATTTGCGACCAGTGCCGGATTTATCCTCAACCACATCACGCATGGCTTTTCTAATCAGAGACCAGTTGTGAGGGTCTGGATTCATCTTCCACCTAACTACCGGCGTTTGCTGAAAAATTGCTGAGCCGTCCCTAGATCTGATCTCCTCAACCAAATATGGCCTCATTACGTTTCCACCGTTGTCCAATGCAGCGGTCATCATGGCGAGCTGGATAGGCGTTGTCAGAGTATAGCCCTGCCCTATGCCGATTGTGACATTCTCGCCATCCTTTACAAACGTCCCATAATTCCTTTCTTTCCAGAAATTTGTAGGAATAAGGCCCGGCAATTCTTGGGACAATTCCAGCCCGGTAGGTTTTCCCAGACCAAACAGGGACGCGTACTTGGCCATCCTGTCGGCGCCCAATTTTAAACCCAGTTCGTAAAAATACACGTCGCAAGATTCAACTATTGCTCTGTGAAAATTCACACGGCCGTGACCATGCTGCTTCCAACACCTGTAAACTTGTCCCCCAAGCTCCATTTCGCCAGAACAAAAAATGTTCCGGTCCGGTGTTATGACTCCCTCGGAAAGCCCGGCGAGCGCCGTGACCAGTTTAAATGTACTGGCCGGCGGATAAAGCCCTCTTATGGATCGGTTTTCCAAAGGGTGAAGAGGATCGCTGTTAAGGGACTTCCAGTTGAGTTCTGAAATAGACGGGGAAAATAAATTCGGATCATAACCCGGCTTGCTCACCATCGCAAGGACACGCCCCGTGTCAGGATCTACAACTATAACAGACCCCGCTCTCTCCGTGAATTTATCTTCGACGAATTTCTGAAAAGAAGCGTCTATGGTAAGTACAATATCGGCTCCGGACTTTGCCGGTTTCCTCGTAAGGCTCGCCAGGTGACGACCCTTGGCGTCGATTTCGATCTGTTCCCAACCTTCTTCACCCCTAAGATAAGTCTCATATTCTCGCTCTATACCCGTTTTGCCCACGTAGTCCCCCGGTCTATAACCGACTCGTCCAACCTTCTCCAGTTCAGGGCTCGATATTTCCCCTGTGACTCCAATCACATGGCAGAGAAGGTCCCCACACGGATAATACCTGTATGGCCACGCATCGAGAGATACGCCTTTCAATTCATGCGAATGCGCCTTTATAAGTGAAACTTCTTCCAAGCTTATGTTCTTTTTGATCGGAAAAGACATGAATCTTGGGGCAAGCAAGCTTTTCTCAATAACACTTCTCATTTTTTCCGGAGAAAACCCTAACACATCAGAGTAGGTTTCGATGATTTCCCGCCCGCTTTTTATAGTTCCAGGAACAATCGATAAGGTGAAACTGGGGCTATTTTCCGCAAGGGCTTTGCCGTTCCTGTCAAGGATAGCGCCTCGAGGTGGGGATAAGCGCAGTAATCTAATCCTGTTCTCAATCGCCATATCGTCAAAGGATTCCCCCATGATTAGTTGAAGACTCCAAAGCCGAATTAGGAGAATCGCCATTACGATCCAGACAATCGAGGAAAAGATTACTACACGGGACTTGTAATAATCCTGAGGGACAAGATTGCTGCGCAGCTCCGCCACTAGGCCGCTCCAATGAGTCTGCAATAACCTTTCCAGGAGCTATCCAGAAGAGGTTTCAAGAGTATCAGACATAGAGACGTTGAAATAGTTTTCACAATTACAAATTTCATGATCACGGGTTCAAACAGGATTTGCCCTCCAAGCCAACGGGCCACGAAGACAATACAGAAAGAAATGAAACATGTGAGAATCGTGATGGACCAACTCAGTCCAAAACTCTCTACGTCGAAATTCAAGCTGATGTACGCCGAGAACATGAAAGCGGCGAGATATATGACAGGAAATAGCCCCAGCGGGGCGCCGGACAACAAATCTTCAACAATCCCTAGAAAAAAAACCGAAAAGAGTCCGGATACGTAGTCACCCTTGAGTCCGATCCAAATGACTAACAAAAGCTCCAAATCAGGCTTGTAATCAGGGGGAAAGATCTGGCCTAACACGCAACACTGGACAACTAACAGCGACACACCAACAACAGCAAAAAAAATCAGTTCCTTCAATGTTTGCTCTCTAAACCGGGCTCTATAGAAAATCCCCCCTGAATACCGAGTATTACAACTACTTCTTCAATTTCTGAAAGCTTTGCGGCCGGGGTCACAACAGCCTCCAAAAACAGACCATGCTCAGATGATCTGATGGACTGAATCATTCCCACTATCAGCCCTCTTGGAAATATCCCATCTAGGCCCGAAGTTACGACAAGGTCTCCTTCCTTGATTTGCGCTCCCTTGTTCACATATTGAAGCAAACAGGAGTAAGAATAGGACCCGCTGAGCAATCCCCTATCACGAGTCCTCTCTACCCGGCAGTCCACGGACATGCCGGGATCTGTAATCATCATTACTTGAGCCATCACGGTCGAGGATCTGCTTATCTTGCCTACAATCCCTTCTGGAACAGTTACCGGCATATCCGGCAGCACGCCGTCATCGGACCCTTTGTTGATCAGAACAGTCCTAAAGAATCCTGAAGCGTCTTGACCAATTATTTGAGCGACCAGGGTTGGGAAATCAAGTCTACTTTTGAGTTCAAGGACTTTTGTCAATCTCTTGTTCTCGAGTTCCTTTTCTCTTAAAGATACAATTTGGGCGCGCAACCTACGAACTTCTTGAGTCAAGTCCCTGTTTTCTCGGCCAACATTGACCAGCCACAAATATGAATTGAATAGACCCGCTGCCCTTTCCTGAATAAAAGTCACGGTCTGGTTGATCGGCTTGAAAACAGAATAAATCACGCTCATGAAGGTCCCACTCTGTCCTTTTTCAAAAGATGAGAAAAGCATTATGAGACCTAGGCTCACTAGGATGACCGCTATGATTAAATCTCTTATGGATCGAGGCATATAAAAAGGGCGGATAACTGATATCAGAAATTAAAACCATCCGCAAAAATTGACGAATGGAGTCCAAGACAGGGGCTGAAAAATATGGGGTCCAGAATTGATGACATTAGCTTCATTGTAAACTAAGCAATCCGTTACTGCGCAACCTTATGCGCTTGTTTAGGCCCTCATTAACACATCCCGGTATAGATCGAAGTTTTCAAATACGATCCCGGAGCCAAGAACCACAGTTGAAAGAGGATCATCAGCCACAACCACCGGGAGGCCGGTTTCCCGTCGTATTACCTCGTCAAGGTTTTTCAATAGCGAACCCCCTCCAGTCAAAACAATTCCACGATCTACTATATCGGAGGCAAGTTCCGGAGGTGTCTGCTCCAAAGCCGTTTTTATCGTCTCCAGTATCGCTCTGACGGGTCCTGAAATTGCCTCTGTGACTTCACTGGACCGTAATGGTATGACTTTGGGGACACCGGCTATGAGATCACGTCCTTTCACTTCGATAACCATTTCGTCATTTGTATGGCAGGCGCTCCCAATCAGCATCTTGACCATTTCACCGGTCCTTTCGCCAATGAGCAAACTGTATTTGTGCTTCACATATTTTATTATGTCACTATCAATTTTGTCCCCAGCTACTCGTAGAGACTTGGCGTAAACGATGTCAGACATTGATATGACAGCCACTTCGGTTGTTCCTCCCCCGATATCTACTATCATATTGGCGGTAGGCTCTGTGATTGGAAGATTAGCGCCTATTGCTGCGGCAATCGGTTCCTCAATCAAATAAACATCACGCGCTCCCGCGCTTTCGGCGGCTTCTCGCACTGCCCGCATTTCCACCTGAGTGACACCAGCAGGCACACATACGATTATTCGCGGTTTCACGAACATCCTGCGCTTGTGAATGCGAAATATGAAGTGCTTCAACATGGCTTCAGTCACTTCGAAATCAGCGATCACCCCGTCTTTCAGTGGACGTATAGCCTTAATGTTGTCCGGCGTACGCCCAACCATTTTTTTTGCGTCAGTCCCTACAGCCACAATTCTCGGACCACGTCTCAGGTCCATCTTGACAGCCACGACAGACGGTTCAGACAAAATGACCCCTTTACCGCGGACGTAGACGAGAGTATTGGCCGTACCCAAGTCTATCGCCATGTCGTTAGAGAAAATTCTCGATAGCCAGTTGGAGATCATTTTTCTTCTAAAAAACCAATTCTTTTAAACATGAATAAGCGATTGGACAATAACAGACACTTAGACGTCGATCAAGCGTCCTAATTGATCTTATATTGTTAAGGAGCGTCCTGTCTTCAAAAAAAACTGGAAACATTGTATGAATAAAGCTTGAGAAGCGTCTCCATTGACTTAAAGATCATATGATCCTATTATCGCATCTCGAAGATTGCCCCTTCAGAAAGGAGAAGCCTGTGCTGGACATGATGAGGCGACACGCCAGCTCTTGGATAATCAAAGTTGCGCTCGGCGGAATTATTATCGTTTTCATTTTCTTTTTTGGATGGGGTGGACCAACAAATAGAGATCATGACTACGCTGCTAAGGTCAATGACCAAGTCATTGGTTATGATCATTTTTATAATACCTATCAGACAGAGGTAGAAAAAATCCGTCTAAGATTCCGGGATGCCATGCCTCCCGATCTTCTGGAACGTCTAAATTTGAAAAAGAACGTTCTTGATCGCATGATAGATCAACAAATCCTTATTCAGGAGGCCAGTAAACTTGGTTTGTTTGTTAACGAATCTGATGTAAGAAACCAAATACTATCCGATCCTAGTTTCCAAAGAAACGGCGGTTTCGATCCGGAAATTTACAAGATGTATCTCAGTTCGGTCAAGATGAGCCCTGACACTTACGAGCAAACATTAAAGCAGGAATTATTGGCGGAACAGGTCGCTGAGCTTATAACCAACTCTGTAAAGACAGACCCGAAAGAACTTCGAACGCTTTGGCATTTCCAAAATGACAAGATGACTCTCAAACTTCTAGTCGTAAAGCCAGATGAGACAAAAGACAAATCGACTGTTGATGAGAAGGCTTTGGAGAACTATTTCAAACGAAATGAGTCAAGGTATCAAATCCCGGCTTCGGCCAAAATAGATTATGTTTGGTTTTCGTGGAAGGACCTCCTCAAAGATTGTGTGGTAACCGATGAAGATGCTGAAGCCTTTTACAAACTGAACCGGAAGGAATTTGTTGTCCCGGAGAAAGTTAAAATTGGTCAGATCTTGTTAAAAGTCCCGGAAAAGGCTTCGGACCAAGAAAAGGAAGCTATCAAGGAAAAGGCCTCCAAAATGGAACAGGAGTTAAAAAACGGCGCCAACTTTCAGAAACTCGCCAAAGCCAATTCTGAGGATCAAACCACTGCATCAAAGGGGGGCGATTTAGGTTGGGTCACAAGAGGCTCACTGGATCCAAAGATCGAAGAAGAGGCGTTCAAACTGAACAAAGGTGAGATTTCACCGCCGATTTTTACGGATCACGGCTATCACCTGATCCTTGTTCAGGACAAAGTTGACGAGTCCGACAAGCCATTTCCCGAGGTTAAAGACGAAATTGTCCAGCGTTTGAAAGAAGAGCAGGCCAAGAAAAAGATAGGGAAATTCGCTGATGATTTTTACGAACAGGTCTATAGGTCGGAAAATCTGCCGGGACAGGCCAAGAAATTTGGGTTAAAGGTCGAAATAGCTGATTCAATCACCAAAGAGAGTGGTATCCCTGGCGTAGTTGATGACCCGAATTTTTCCCAGGAAATATTTGAATTGAAAACGGCTGAAGTTTCAAAATTGTTACACAATGGAGACAATTACCTTGTTGCCCAGCTCCTGGAAAAAATGCCGGAGAGAATTCCTTCTCTTTCCGAAGTTAGAAGCCTTGTAGTGATGGATTATCATAAGGACCAGGCCATGGCGGCTGCGGTAAAAAAAGCGGACGGATTGATCGCAGCTATAAGCAAGGATTTGGCGGAAGCGGACAATATCGCCAAAGAAAACAACTTGACTTGGGAGACATTAGATCCAGTTTCAAGAACCGCCGGCTTCGTTCCGCAGCTCGGCAAATCGAACCAAGTGTCAGAAATGCTGACGTCAATATCCCAAGCGTCTCCTGTGTACCAGACACCCATTACTACATCTACCGGGGTAGCAATAGTCAGATTGGCAAAAGTTGATCCTGCAAGCGAAGAGGACTATGAAAAGGGGGCGACCGAATTCAGAAACTGGGTGTTGGAAGTACGCAGAACGGAATTTTTAAAGGGATGGTTAAGAATGTTGCGTGATCGATCGAATATTGATATAAACCAAAAACTCCTGTAGAATTTTTTCGTGCAATCCCTACAAGGGGTTGATAATATTTTCTGCAGTCACGCTATACACTTGACATTAACTCAGCCCGCTGTTAATCTTTGGTTATGCGGGCATAGCTCAGTTGGTAGAGTGCAAGCTTCCCAAGCTTGATGTCGCGGGTTCGAGCCCCGTTGCCCGCTCCAGAGAGTGGTTTTTTGCCACCCGGGTTTTTCATAATCCCGGGTTTTTTATTATAAACAACACGCGATCAGGTTGGCGCGTAAAAAGGAAATGGTTACAAACCGTAAAATTCTGTCGGATCTGTGGACCATGATCGAGCCTGTGCTTGAACCTGACGGGATCGAGTTGGTTGAAGTAGAATATTTACTTTTAGGAGGCTCCTGGACCTTGAGGCTATACATCGACACTCCCAATGGAGTAACTATCGATGATTGCGCAATGGTTAGCAGACAAATCGGCGCCTTGCTCGACATGGAAAACCCGATAGATCATCGCTATAACCTGGAGGTTTCTTCTCCGGGGATAAATCGGGTCATGAGGAAACTTCAGGATTTTGAACGATTTTCCGGACGACAGGCCTGGATTAGAACTACGCATAAGATTGACGGCCGAAAAAAATTTTCGGGCGTGCTGAGAGGAACGCTGGACACTACTGTGCTAATGGAATTGGGAAATGGAGTTGTCGAGATCGACGTGGAAAATATAGAGAAAGCTTATCTAGAGACGCCGCCGGACGAAATTTTGCAGCAAGGCCTTCACAAAAAGGCGTTTAGCGTGGGAGGGTGACCATGGGAAGTTTGGACCGAATGATTGATCAAGTGGCCAAAGAGAAGGGAATTTCGAGAGATACCTTAGTGGAGGCCCTTGAGGCGGCGCTGGTTTCGGCAGCTAGGAAGAGGTTTGGTCCGAAGGTCGAACTGGAAGCGCAATACAGCGATTCGACTGGAGAAATCGAGGTCTTTCGTTTCAGAGACGTTGTGGCTGAGGTACAAGACGACAGCGTCGAAATTGACCTCGAGACGGCACGGCAGGAACTTGATCCCGATGCCGAAATTGGTGATCAGCTAGGCGAAAAAATTGAGGCCGACACGTTTGGTCGCATTGCGGCTCAAACCGCCAAACAGGTCATTATCCAAAAAGTTAAGGATGCTGAACGGGAGAATATATACGCTGAATATAAGGACCGGAAGGGTGACATAGTTACTGGTATCGTGCAACGATTTGAAAAGAAGAACACCGTTGTGAATCTTGGCCGGGCAGAGGCCATCCTACCTCTTACCGAACAGATCCCCAAGGAAACTTACCGTCAAGGTGACAGAATACGGGCCCTCATTATTGATGTCAAACGGACCCAGAAGGACCCTCAAATTATCCTTTCAAGGTCTGATCCTTCTTTTCTTGTAAAGCTTTTTGAACAGGAAGTCCCAGAGATTGCCGAGGGTATCGTAAAAATCATGTGCGCGGCCAGAGAACCCGGTCAAAGGGCCAAAATCGGTGTGAGGTCTACTGACGCTGATGTTGATCCAGTAGGCGCTTGTGTAGGTATGAAAGGGTCCAGGGTTCAATCTGTCGTTCAGGAACTCCGTGGCGAAAAAATCGACATCATACCGTGGAATGATGAACCCGCAAGGTTCGTTTGCAATGCCCTTCAGCCAGCGCAGATTTCCAAAGTCATCATAGATCAGATTTCCAGCACGATGGAAGTGATAGTGGATGATGAACAACTCTCCCTGGCGATTGGAAAGAAAGGTCAGAATGTAAGACTTGCAGCCCGATTGACCGGTTGGAAAATAGACGTCAGGAGCGAATCCAAAGAGGAAAAGATCACCGGAGAATCATTTGAGCGTTTGCTGGCCGTGCACGGGATGGATGAAGAGACTGCAACCATTCTTTTCGATAATGGATATAGGAACCCGGAAGACATCGCCCGAGCCTCGATAGCGGAATTGACAAGTTTTATGGGAATAACCAATGAAAAGGCCTTGATGTTACAGGAAGGCGCGAACGAATACCTGGCAAGTTCGCCGGAAACGAGCGCGGAAGCTGAAACCGATGACGAGATTTCCGCTGAATCTCAGGACAATGAAGATGACTCAGCGCAGGCTACGGCCTGACAGTTTACCGGAAAACTGGCCCAGCGCTGGTTGTCTAACCGGATTGACCATAAGATGAACCGTGGCCATGTTCCAATCCGAACTTGCGTCGGATGTCGGAGTAGACGACCGGCCGTTGAAATGATACGAATGCAAGCTCAAGACAAAAAGCTGATATTGGCCGATAACAAAACGAATTTTGGCGGCAGAGCCTGTTACATCTGTCCACTCGTTAAATGCGCTGAAAAGGCCTTTAAAAAAGGACGACTCGAAAAAGCCCTGAGGACTGAAATTGAAATAATTCCTTCAGTGGAGAGCATTTTTAAAAAGGCTTAGAAAAAGGGGTATGCGGATGACCATTTTGACCGTTGATGACCTGGCGAGAGACTTAAAGGTCAAAAACGAAGACTTACTCAAGGAATTAGTTACTATGGGTTACGAGGTTGATGGACCTGAAAGCTCTCTGGTCACTGATGATCCGGCAGCTCTGAGGACTCATCTCGTATCCGCTCTCCCCCAAAGAGAGATAGTCGAAAAACGTATAAGAGCTACCGTTATCAGAAGACGTACCAAAAACGCTCCAGTTCAGGAATTCCAAGAAGAGTCAACTATGTCCCCAGAAACAGTAGCTACTGAATTCGAAGAGCCTTATGAAACGACTGAGAGTCTACTAGAGGCCGCAAAACTCACTCCAACATTTGAGGTACCGGAAACCAAGAAAACTCAACACAAAACCAAGCGTCACGAACCAGCACGGATAATAGAAATGGCGCCTTCCAAGCCCCCGCAAAGTTCGGCCGTTGTCGCCCCAATTCCAGGGGAAGCGTCCGCTCCTCAGCGCCATGCGGCGATGACCGTGCAACAACAGGCTAGAGGCGCCGTCTCACAAAGCCCCAAACTTGAAAGAGAATCTGCGCCCACCTCTCTTAAACACGAGCCATCGGGAAAAGAACTTCCGGTTGAAATTGAAAAGGGAGGGCAACGGATTGAGACTCATGAGGCCCTTAAAATTGACGAGTCCGAACCGGCGACACGATCAGTCACCTCGGTCGAAGAACAACGAGAAATAGACGACAGGGCCGCAAAGAAAAGGAAAAAGAAGGACAAACGAATTCAACCGGCCCAAATCATTGGCAAAGTGGAACTCAAAAAGGAGCCGCCTCAGCGTGCTCCCGAGAGACCAAGTCCTCGGCCTCAATTCGTTGAACCGTCAAGGTCCAGGCCTGCAGGGCCACCAACTGGACCAAGGCCTCGTGGCCCGGAGCCCTCGGCACGTCCAACCGTCAGACCTGAGATTACGACTCGCCAATTCGTTCCGGAAGCGCCGATTGATGAAAAGAATCGCGTGAAAAAGCGTAAGGACAAAAAGGGGCGAGTAATCGACGAACGGCCTGAAGAAGATAAGGCTAAGGCGATACATAGACGCAAAGAAGTAGTCAACGTTTCCGATCTTTACGATGATAGACACAGAGGTGGACGTCGAGGTAAAGCAAAAAAAGCCAGACTCAAGAAAACTGAGATCACCGTACCTAAAGCCATTAAGCGGCGTCTCAAGCTACCTGAAACAGTCACGGTTTCTACCCTTGCTCACAAAATGAGTGTCAAAACTGCTGAAGTTATCCATCATCTTTTGCCGTTAGGCGTAGCAGCGGGAATGAATGAAATCCTAGATTTCGACACCGCAACGCTCGTAGCTAGTGAATTTGGATTTGAAACCGACACCAGTCGGCCTTCCGAGCAGGACTTGCTTCCCTCCAAAATACTTGATACCGAAGAAAACCTCGTTTCCCGTCCTCCCGTTATTACGGTAATGGGACACGTCGATCATGGCAAAACATCTCTTCTGGATCGTATTAGATCAACACACGTTACGGACCAGGAAGCTGGAGGAATTACCCAGCATATAGGCGCTTATAAGGTTACGGTACCCCGAGGAGAGCTGGTTTTCCTTGATACACCAGGTCACGAAGCATTTACTGCCATGAGAGCGAGAGGGGCACAGGTCACTGACTTTGTCATATTGGTTGTGGCAGCGGACGACGGGGTCATGGACCAAACAAAAGAAGCCATAAACCATGCCAAGGCGGCCGGCGTTCCAATCCTGGTCGCAATCAACAAGATTGACAAACCAGAGGCCGACAGGGACCGCGTCTTACGTGAACTCAGTGAATACAACCTAATACCCGAGGCATGGGGAGGGGACACCCTCTTTGCTGACGTTAGCGCAAAAACCGGCCAGGGGGTCGATGAGATATTGGATCTGATATTGCTCCAGGCTGAAATAATGGAGCTACGATCAAATCCAAACAAACGAGCTACTGGAACCATTGTTGAAGCGAGACTGGATAAAGGCAAAGGCCCTATAGCGACTGTCCTTGTAAAGGAAGGAACACTAAAATTGGGGGACCCATTTGTCGCAGGCATGCACTTCGGTAAGGTCCGCGCAATGCTTGACGAAGAAGGTAAAAACGTTACTGAAGCTACTCCTTCTACCCCTGTTGAGATACAAGGATTTTCTAGTGTTCCTGACGCCGGCGAGATACTTATGGTCGTTGAGGAAGAAAAACTTGCCCGACAAATCGGGGCTCAACGAATCATCAAACATCGTGAAGACGAAGCGGCTTCTACTAGCCCCGCCTCTCTCGAAGAACTCATAGCGCGCATGCAGACCGAAGAAGTCAAGGAACTTAACTTGATTTTAAGAGGAGATGTCCAAGGTTCTGTCGAGGCGTTGAAAGAAGCCTTGTTGGGAATTCCATCTCAGGAAATCAAGCTCAAGGTAATTCACGGAGGCGTCGGAGCAATCAATGAATCCGATATAATGCTGGCCAGCGCGTCTAAGGCTATCGTCATTGGGTTCAATGTTCGCCCCACCCCCAAAACAACCCAGTTGGCGGAACAGGAAAAGGTAGATGTACGACTTTACACCGTGATTTATGACGCGATCGAAGCTGTTCGTCGAGCCATCGAAGGTATGCTAACGCCAATTGAAAAGGAAACAGTCGTTGGCCGCGCCGAAGTGCGTCAGACATTCCAGGTTGGCAAGACAGGAGTTATCGCAGGTTGTCATGTGGTTTCCGGTAAGATCGAAAGATCCAATCAAATAAGGCTGCTTAGAGACAATGTGGTGGTCCATCAGGGAAAGATATCCTCCATGAAACGCTTTAAGGATGATGTTAAAGAAGCGTTGGAAGGATATGAATGCGGCATAAGCATAGAGAATTACCGGGATATGAAAGTTGGCGATGTAATAGAAGCTTTTGTAGTAGAGCGTGAGTCAGCGAAACTTGTGTGATTATATGCCGCCTTTAGCCAAGCCGACAGAATATTGTTGAATTGGATATTGTGTCACTAAGATTTCATGTTTGTAGGAATCGGTTTACTAAAAATAGTGATCCATCAATCTTCTTCCTTAAAGGAGAAGCGCCAGGTAGTAAAAAGTATCCTCGGGAAGGTTCGCTCCAAATTCGATGTCTCAATAGCTGAAGTCGAGGACAACGACAAATGGCAAAAATGTTCCCTGGGAATAACGGTAGTTTCAAATGACTCAGGGCATGCTCATAAAATGCTCGAGACAATTGATGAATATGTCGAGAACTTGTACCTGGCTGAGGTAGTCAGCTTTTCCGTTGAAATTATGCCATTTGGGGAATTTCATTAAATCCCGGTTCTTCGGGTCGGAGTCTTAAGCCCTTAGGAATATCTGACAATCCCTGGAAACCTCTCCTATACTGACCAGTTGTGCGGACAAACTCCATATCGAGCCAGTTTCGTGATTTTGTATCACTAGCCGGATCAAGGAAAGTAGCAAACCAATGCCGCAATTCAGGAAAAAGCGAGTATCAGAACTTTTGAAACAGACAATATCCGACATTCTCACTCACAACATTAAGGATCCCAGGGTCTCGGGGGTTACAATAACAGATGTATTGATGAGTTCTGATCTAAAATCCGCCAGGGTGTATTTCTCAAGCTTAACCGATGGTAGGATGGACGATCATCTTCAAGGATTGGCTAAAGCCGAAGGATTCATTCGTCATCGGCTGAAGGAAGAATTGGACCTCAAATATATTCCCATATTGACCTTTTTTTATGATTCCTCCTTTGATTATTCAGTCAAGATTTCCAAGCTGCTAAAGGAAATAGAATCAACTACGGTCAACGAAAATGACTGAACAAATAGCTGAAATTATAAATAAACACGACAATTTTTTAGTGATTACCCATATTAATCCCGATGGTGACGCAATTGGGTCACTTCTCGGGATGTATTCGGCTCTAAGGGAAATGGGCAAAACCGCTTTTCCTGTCCTTGGAACAAAATTTCCGGCGCTGTTTGAATTCTTGCCAAGTAAAAATGATGTTCTCATAGGTTTGGATTCGCTCAATTTTAATCCCTCATACATAATTTCTTTGGATGTCGCCGCGGAAGATCGAATCTGTCCCCAAGTTGACAGCTTGCGTAAATCAGCAACGCTGGTCAATATCGACCACCACCCCACCAACCCTGGATACGGGGACATTAATTATATTCAGCCGTATGCCAACTCTACAACTCAACTAGTATACGAGATACTTGACAAGGCGGGTCATCCACTAAGTGTCGACGTGGGAAAATGTTTGTATACAGGGTTAATTACGGACACCGGCTGTTTTAAGTTCGCAGGTGTAACAAGCAAGACCTTTGAACTTGCCGCCAAACTTCTGGAACCAGGTGTTGATAATTACGAGATCACCAGACATCTTTTCGAAGAATTTGCGTTGTCAAGGTTGGTTCTTGAACGGTTAATGCTTGAGCGGATAGAAATTCTCCTGGAGGGGAAACTGGTCCTTAGTCATTTGGACCTTGAAGATTTTAAGGAAATCGGGGCAGACCTGTCAGAAGGAGAAAATCTCGTTAACAGGCTTCGTGAAACTCGAGGGGTTGAAGTCGGTGGGCTGATCACCAAACTGTCGGACAATCTCTGCAAGGCCAGCCTCAGATCCAAGGGACTAATTGACGTTTCGGCAATCGCTTCAGAATTGGGTGGAGGCGGACATCGCCGCGCGGCCGGGATCAAAGCGTCCATGTCTCCACAGAAGTTGCGAATCAGGCTGTTCGAACTTATAGGCACAGCCCTTAGCCTTTCACAAAAATAGGGCTATGAATTCTTAACACTCACTCAGCACATGTCAGGCCGGCAATCCGAAAAGAGCGGTAGAATTCTTTGACGCTCCATTGAAACTTCCGGAAAACTCGGATTGGAGGCAAGCGCCGCACTTATCGCTTCCCCAACGTCACTAACGAAATGCAGAATAAGCCCTTTGGTAACATGATCCGGAAAAGATCTAACATCGGGAAAATTCTTGGAAGGCAGAATAATTTCTCTCACTCCGGCGCGTCGTGCCGCAAGGAGTTTTTCCTTGATTCCACCAACGGGGAGGACTCTACCGTGTAATGTGAGTTCACCTGTCATTGCCACATCCCGTCTGACCGCAGTGCCCGTGAAAAGTGAAGCGAGGGCCACGGCGATTGTCACACCTGCTGACGGCCCATCCTTGGGGATTGCCGCTGATGGCACATGCACATGAAGTTCAGTATTCGAGAAACGTTTCTTGTCCAGTCCAAAGCTTTCGCATGCGTGCCTCAGGTAACTCAAGGCCGCCCGCGCGGACTCTTGCATCACATCCCCCATGTTACCCGTCAGTATCAATCCAGTACGACCACCGAAACCTGTGACCTCAACAAAAATGATCTCTCCACCGTTTTCAGTCCAGGCGAGGCCTGTTGCAACCCCTACCCTGTCCGTTTCCTCAGCGAGTTCTGAATAGTACTTCCGTGCTCCCAATAAATCCTCGATCATGGCCGGATCTACAGATTTTTTCAGGGGCTGCCCCTGGGCTATCCTTAGTGCGATTTTCCTACAAACAGAATTTATTTCCCTCTCAAGATTCCTTACACCAGCTTCTCTGGTATAACCGTTAATCAGTTTCCTGGTGGCTGAGGACTCAAACGTGATGTTATAGTCTTTAACCCCATTTTGCTCTTGCGCCTTAGGGATGAGAAACAGTTCAGCAATTTTTTCTTTTTCTTCGTCCGTATAACCGGAAATTCGAATCGTTTCCATACGGTCCTTGAGCGCATGCGGAATGGAATCAACCTGGTTTGCGGTGGCGATAAACATGACCTTGCTGAGATCAAAAGGTATATCCAGATAGTGGTCCATGAAACTGGAATTTTGCTCAGGGTCAAGCGCCTCCAAAAGAGCGCTGGCAGGGTCTCCGCGGAAGTCCTGGCCGACCTTGTCGATCTCGTCCAGCATGAAGACCGGGTTGCTTGTCCCGGCCCTTCTGATTTCCTGGATGATTCTGCCTGGCATAGCCCCAATGTAGGTCCGCCTGTGACCACGTATTTCGGCTTCATCCCTAACGCCACCCAACGAAACTCGAACAAACTTTCTCCCCATTGCTCTGGCGATTGAACGCCCCAGGGATGTCTTGCCAACTCCCGGTGGGCCGACAAGACAGAGAATTGGCCCTCTGTTGTCAACCTTGAGCTTGCGAACAGCCAAAAACTCCATAATGCGTTCTTTGACTATTGCGAGATCATAATGGTCCAGATCAAGCATCCTTTGGGCCGTCACTATATCCAGATGATCTTGGGTAGTTTTGTCCCAGGGCAAGCTAGTCAGCACATCTACATAGGTCCTTGAGACTATATGCTCGGGAGAATGTTGCGGTATCCGCTCAAGACGCTGGATCTCCCTGGTTACGGATTCAGCCACGTCAGGAGGCATACCAGTTTCACGTACTCTTAGTTGGAATCCTTTCAGTTCGGCTGCGTTAGGGTCATCGTCCGAACTGAAATCCCTTTGGAATGTCTTGAGTTGCCGCCTAGTCTCAGAACCTGACGGTCTTTTGAAGCCGACTGACGAGGCCAAGGGCTCAGTAGAGACTATCGGTTTACTAACGAAGTTATCTATATCAGCCTTGAAATAGGCCATAGACTTGCGCAATCTCGCTATGGGATCCAGAATTTCGAGGAGGTCCTGCTTGGATTCCGATTTGATGGACACCTGAGACCCGATAAGGTCTGCCAACTCCCCAATATCTCGGGCTTGTTCGATGGATTTCAGCATCTGAAGATTTACGGTTTTCCCTAGGATCTCCACCATTCTGAACTGGCTCACAACACCTGCGACCAAGGCGTCGTGGAAATCACTCTCACATGTTTTCTCTTCCACTAGTCCGACTTCGGCTGTCAAATAGGGATCATCTTTTACCTTGCTGATTAGACAAACTCGGCACAGTCCTTCAGCCACAGCCCTTACCCCTCCGGTTTCGACTGATACTATCTTTTCAACTCGAGCAAGGACACCTACCGGCGAGAGTTCTTCACTCCAGATACCAAATCGGCTTCGGGATTTTTGATAAAAAAGGCCGACCAGATTAGACCCACCCTGTAGGGATTCCGCTAATTTGACCACTCTGGCGCCCTTTAGAAATAGGGGAATCACGATGTGTGGGAATATGACCATATCCCGGAGGGGCAATATCGGCACAACCGTGGGGAATTTGCCCACCGATTTTATAGATTTCATGATTTAGGCACACCCATCCCTTGGAACTTCTTGAGCTTCACTAATTATTAAAAAGGATTTCTGACGTGTAACATATCAAATTTCCAAGCAAAAGTCAATATAGTCCCGAAAACAAGATCAACTGAGTCTGGATATTCGTATCCATTATTAAAAATCTAATCAAAACAAAAATATTGCCCTGCATGCCTAATAAATGACATGAGGTTTAGTTAAGATGTTGGGCCAAGTCGATTTAACGGACCATTTGAGATGTGCTGGGTTATAAATAAAGGAAGATACTAGAGCGCAGCTTGAAAATTAGTTTTCCATCTGATTTTGGTTATCCGGTTTCGTCGTCAGAAAATATGCCTTTTAGATCTTCTTCGCTGAAAACTTCAAGCATTGTCAATTCCTGAAAGAACGAATCTCGGTCACTAAAAAGGATAGTCTTGTATTCGAGGGATGATGCGCGAGCTATGTTGCCGGGGTTATCATCAATCAAGAGGCAAGATTCCGGAGAAACTCCCAATATTGAAGCCACGTCCGAAAAGACCGAGATATCCCGCTTGCCATTTCCGAGATGATACGAATTAAATACAGCGTCGAAGCGGCCGCAAAAATGGCTTCTTGCGTCCAATTCATCCAACCAGTTTGTTTGATCACTCAACAGGGCGACAAAATAGCCTTTGAATCGTAGTCTATCGACAGTTCTGAGCATCCAGGGCCGGAGTTTGAATCTGTGAAGGATTTCCGTTCGCATATCAAAGTCGGAGATCTTGATCCCGGTTTCTTTTCTGATGGCGTTCCAATAATCTGTCTCAGAAGCTTTTCCAACTATGTATCCGGTTGCATAAATGGCTCGCTCCGCTATTTCAAAGAACTTTTGCGGTTCCAGATTAGACGCGGCTCCTATGGCCATGAGACCTTGTTTGAAACCTTCTTCCGCCAAAACCCCGCCAAAATCAAAAAACACAGCCTCAATCTCTTGACTTGCCTTTTCCGGGAAATTCACTGCGCCTCTATCGAAAAAAAAATATTTTAGTCAATTAATAGACAAATTGACATTGATTAAATTAACGAATTGTTTATAATTCCAACCTTGTATTTAAGTCAACACCTGCGTCCGATTTGGTGTGGGCAGCTCCAGTCGGGCTCGTTACATTCTTGAACCAGGCGAAATGATTTCTTGTCTAGACAAGTTAGGTCATATTTTAGAAGGGGGAGAACAAAAGGAGTTCTTCTCGCGAAATTCACAATTAAGGAGTGCAAAGAATGATGGATCGTGAAGGCATGGCAGCGCCGAATTTTAGTCTCCGAAAAGAAGACGGAGCATCCGCTTATAGTTTCATGGGGTTTTTGATCCTAGGAATTATTGCCATAGTCATAGTATTCTTTTTCCCTTGGGGACAAATGTTAAAAGGTGGGCAAAACCCTGAATTGGTAG
>JARLHM010000084.1 GCA_031292235.1 Syntrophaceae bacterium
ATCTTTACGGAAAGACGCCGGAACAAGTTAACGCCTTGTTGTCTATAATGGCAATACGTCTGGTTATGAAAGAACTTCTCGTGTCCAAACTGGACTATGTAAAAGGAAACTTAATTATCTCCTTTGATGAGTCAACAATTGTGACACCGGAATCTCTGATCAAATGGGTACAGGAAAAACAAAAAGTCAGAATATTGCCGGGCGATAAATTGGTTTATCAAATTGGTTCAGTTGATCTTAAAGAAAGGGCCGATATGGCTTTAGTCGTTTTGAGAGAATTGCTATACTTGACAAACGATCAAAAGATGGATCAGACATCTAGTATTGAGGAACCCGGGCAACCTTCGGTTAAATATAAGTTGTTCAAGAAAAAATCGCTTGGATCGAAAAAATGAAATCAAAATTATTTTTGTCTTTTCTTGTTTCTGTTCTCGTCTGCTTAAGTGTCAACAAAATGGTTTGCGCCGCCACATACTCGGATAGAATTGCAGCAATAGTAAACTCCGACGTTATTCTCGAATCTGATGTGAAAAAGCAAAAGCAGCCTCTGATAAGAAATTTGATAAATCTGCCTCTTGGCATAGTGCCTCCTGGGAAATGGCCGACAGAAAGAGAAATCCTGGATGAATTAGTAGTGATTCATTTGCTGGAACAGGAAGCTACCAAAAAGGGAATATCTCTTGACGATAAGGCTGTTGACGCCAGTATTGAATCTATCAAAAAGCGTAACAACCTTACGGATGAACAATTCGTGTTGTTTTTGGCCGGTAATGGTCTTAGTTTTGCGGATTACAAGCAATTGATGGTACGACAATTTCGTCTGACCAAGCTCATTGAATCGGAAGTAACTCGGAAAACACCAATCAGCGAGGAAGACGCGGAAAAATATTTCAAGAAACATTCATCTGAAATTAATGAAGAATATCAAAAGCTGATGGAAGGTATGGCCCCTGCTCAGCCGCCCGAGCAGGAAGCAAAACCAAATATTCCAACAGAGCAACAGATATATAAAGGTGGAAAAATCAGACTTCGTCAGATAACCTTGAAAGTTGCAGGAGGAAAAAAGCCTAAGGACGTAAAAAAGGTCATGGAGACGGCAAAGAAGGTTTACGAAGACGCCCAAACTGGGGAGGACTTTGGAAAACTGGCGAAGAAATATTCTCAGGATACATGGGCAAAAAGTGGCGGAGATCTTGGATTCATGGATTATAAGGATATGGTTCCCCAGTTGCAGAAGATGGTCGAGCACATGAAAGTAGGGGACCTTACTCCACCAATCCAGACAGGCGACGCAGTACTGATGTTTTATCTTGATGACGCCAGGAATCGTAAAGAAAAAAGTATTCCCATACCTGAGAGGACACGAAAAGAACTAGAAAAACGTTGGAAAAAGGAATACGAAAAGAGGTTGACTGAAAAAAAAGCAAAATCGGCTCAACGACGTGAAAACCCAAACGTTAAGACCGAAACCAGTCAAAACGCGTCCGAAGCCGACGCAAAGCAAGTAAAGGCGCTTGGTATTCTAGATCCGGAAGAGGCAAAGGAATATTCAAAGGTCCGCAACAAGGTGATTACAATCATAAGGTCTGAATTGACACAGTCCCGGATGAAAGATTGGATTGACGAACTGAAACGTAATTCGATAATTGAAGTTAAACTTTGATCACCATAGAATTTGACTCTTGAGTGGATACCGCAGATTGTTTTGCGTCCACGCTGTTAATCCAACGCGGGACAGCCATGCGCTGCGACACTCTTGTTTTATCATTCAACATGTCCGGGCAAAATTAGATGCTTTTCAATTTTATAGCTTCCAGAGTTTCAAAAGATTTAGCCGTGGACCTGGGTACGGCAAATAGCCTTGTGTACTGTCGAGGCTCCGGCATAGTCGTCGATGAGCCTTCTGTCGTGGCTATTAGAAAGAGGGATAAAAGAAGCTCGGAAGTATGGGTTGGGGCTGACGCAAAAAAAATGATCGGTCGCGTGCCCGAATCCATAGAGGTTTACAGGCCTTTAAGGGATGGCGTAATAGCCAACTTCGAGATCGCCAGCCTCATGCTCAAGTTCTTTATCCAAAAGGCCCACGGACGCAAGGCGTTCGTTCGACCCAGAGTAATAATTTCCGTCCCGTCCGGAGTGACTCCGGTCGAGCGTCGAGCCGTGCGAGATGCGACCTTGAACGCCGGCGCCGGCGAAGTTTTCGTTGTGGAAGAAGCAATGGCGGCGGCAATGGGCGCCGGATTACCTGTTACGGAACCAATGAGTAATATGATCGTTGACATTGGAGGTGGTACAACCGAGGTAGCAATTATCAGCTTGACCGGGGTTGTATACAGCAACTCGATCAAAGTTGCTGGAGACAAACTGGACAGCGACATCCTGAATTTTGTCAGAAAGAATTACAGCATGCTCATTGGCCTATCGACTGCTGAACAAATTAAAATGCTTATAGGTCGGGCTTTCATCCAGGACGATGACGAAGAGGAAATCGATATCAAGGGTCGTGATCTTATGGATGGCATACCTAAGACCATCACAATTAACTCTGGTGAAATCGCCATAGCCATTATGGATTCGGTCAATACAATCGTTGACAATGTTAAATCAGCTCTTGAGCAATGTCCTCCGGAGCTGGCCGCCGACATCATCGACACGGGAATAGTGCTGACCGGTGGAGGATCGTTGTTAAGAAATCTCGACTTAAGGATACGACAAGAAATCGGGGTTCCTGTTGTCGTGCCTGACGATCCGTTGACAACCGTTGTCAGAGGCGCCGGTATGATGTTGGAAGACATCGAGTTGCTCAAGGAAATTTCCAACAGTTGAAATTGACTAATTCTCTATTTTAGCCTCTTTTAAATTATTCTTAAGCTTTTTCAGTTGTTGTATGCATATTCACCTCTTCCGCCGAGGTCTTTTCTAAAATTTCCTTTGCCTTTTCGGTTTCCTGTATTGTCCCATGAGCGATAAGGAGAAATTTCTCAGCCTTCAACTGAGTTTCATATTTTATTATACTTTCTTTGGGTATCCCCACACTAAAGAGTCCCGCTCCCAAAGCACTCAGGCCACCGACCGCCACCGCTCCTTCCAAAGCAGCTACGATCCAGCTTACTAAAGGCCCAGCTACGGCGACCGGCCCTATCCCTGGCACGAAAAAGAACGCCGCTCCAAAAAGAAGGCCCCACAGACCGCCCCAGAAAGCGCCCAATTTCCCCCATGCTTTCATCCTGTCGCCTACGGAATAATATCCAACGACGTGTTCCTCGGTGTGGTAGTCTTTCCCAACGACAGAAAGCTTGTTCATGTCAAACCCGGCTTTCTGCAATCCTTTAATCGACTGTTCGGCCTCCGAATGACTCTTGTAAACACCAACAACAGCATTCTTTTCGTCCATTAATAACCTCCCTCTTTTCAAAACCAACATCTTTGTACATTACATCCAAAACAGCTAGACAACTATGAAATATTTAAAACTAACACCACTCAAAGGGTTTACATTGGTTAGGTTTCCAGCACTACTATTGCATCTTCCGGGCATTCGGCGACACATGCCTCACAACCATTACATTGAGCCGAGTTTGCCACCTGAACCTCGTCGTTTTCAATCTCAAATACATCTTTGGGACATATATTAACGCAAAAAAAACATTTCGTACATTTGGTTCGGTCAATATTGGGAAAGTACATCCTGTTTATCCTTACTATAAAGATGTGGCTTTCTCGAATATTGCTCTCAATGTTTGTTTACTGACACCATGGTCAACAACGTCCCACGGGAAGATTTCATCATGTTCCCGCGAACGCTCAGAATAAAACGCAGGGCCTGGCTCAGCCTCAGAAAAGCACGAGAGATTGAACTTACCTTGTGTCGCCATTTTTACGAGAGACCCCGAAATTCTTCGATCAGCCCTGCTTAAGACTGCCTGAATTTCAGAACTTCTGGTGGATTCACTCCTGACTACTACATTATTAACTTTGTTTAAACCATCTCTAATTATTTTCATCCGTCGCTCCCATTCTTTGCGTGGGAGCGCCCGTACCCATTGAAATGGTGTCCAGGGCTTGGGAATAAAAGAGTTGAGCTGAACTCCAATCCTACCAATTCTTCCCATCTTACGAGAAGCGTTAACAAAAACTTCTCGTGCGTTTAAAACAAATTCGACTATTTGTCCAACATCGTCTTCTGTTTCAGTGGGCAAACCTATCATGAAATAAAACCTGATGTTGGGCACACCCGCGCTGACCATTTTTTCGATCAACTCAAAGAAACGTTCAGACGGTATTTGTTTGCCTATTACTTCTTTTAGACGGCTTGAAGCCACCTCAGGGGCAAGGGTTGCTGTTTTTTGGCCTGATTTTGTAATCAGACCTATTACTTGATCGCTTAATCCTTCCGGCCTTATTGACGAGAGAGAAAAAGTTCCACCCCTATCAACAATGTC
>JARLHM010000085.1 GCA_031292235.1 Syntrophaceae bacterium
CGATGTCCCGTCTTTTCGCAGCAACCTGGCCTCATATCTATTAGGAACTTGTTCCTTTCTCATTCTTGCTAAGGACCGTCTGGGAATTGTTTCTCTGTCGTCTCGATGGTAAACTGTCCAGTGGTCCATACCTACTAACTCCCCTTTGGAGTAACCTAGCATCTCGTAAAGCCGCGAATTGGCGAATGCGATGTTCGGCCCTTTTTGAAGGAAAACTCCATCAAAACTGTTTTCTACTAGAGAGTGATAGAGTTCCTCACTTTTCTTAAGCTCATATTCCATTAGTATTTGCTTGGTAATGTCAGCAAGGAAAACCACGCTCGCCGGCTCACCACCCCATGAAATTAGTCTTGAATCGATATCAAACCATCTTTCTGTCCCATCTTTTACAATCACCCTGAATGAATAACGGCTCTCGAATTTCTCGCCTTTGAGTCTCCTATAATGGCGCTGAAGCACCAAGTCCCTGTCATCTGGATGAATGAACTCGGTGAAAGGTCTATCAAGCAATTCGACCACTTCAAAACCAACCATATCGCACACCCTTGGGTTAACGAAGCGAATCTTTCCATCCTGGGCGACGAGAATCCCCTCATGTGCTCCATCCACAACGGCGCGATATTTTTGCTCTGATTCTCTTAGAGCATCTTCTGCTCGCTTGCGATCGGTGATGTCATGAATTATGGAAAACAATAATGTTCGCCCCTGAATGTCTATGGGTGACGAATGCACTTCCACTGTTCGAGTTTCACCATTGGCAAGTCTATGCAGGAAGACAAAATAGTTTAGCTCTTCCAGCTTGGCACGACGCCTTTCGGCCAAAACCTCTTCTGGAGGCAAATAATTAATTTCCTGGATCCTCATTCTTCTGAGGGTATCACGGGAGTATCCGTAGTATTTAGCTGCTGCTTCGTTGGCATCGATAATAGCCCCTGAGTTGGGTTCGATCAGCAGCATGACGGCATCATGTCGTTCAAATAGAGTGCGGAAGCACTGTTCATCCTCACGCAACTCATCTTTCACCTGATTGTGTTCCGGAATGTCCAGTTGAGTAGCCCTAAAAGCTTTATATTTAGCCATTTTAAGGCGCATCTCTTTCAATTCGTCAATTAGCTGTTTCTTGGTTTTGCCTTGGTCTTGCATGATGGGATCTCCCGCTGAAGAAAGGCAGTCGGTTCAGAATGAAAATGAAAACCTATTTTATCTGTATCAAATCTCAGTAGGAAAATGTATGTAAAGTTATAATTGAGGTAGAATTAGTGGTTTCCAGATAGTTCCCTTACAGCTCCCGGCGTACGGCATTCCCCCGCACCGGGATCATCAGGGATGCTCCCCCACCAACTTCCACAGGACCCACAAACGCTATCAGAGAGGTTCAGAGAGCTTCGATTCTTTCCTGTCCCGGTATGAAGCGTGTTCGATCAAGGAACTCCTGCACGATTTACTCCTCTCCGAAGCCCTTGTGGTATATGGTCCAGTGCCTAAAAAGGAGCCGTTACGCCCTCAGGAAGGGGCACGTCAAACGCCTGTGTTATTTCACCTACCATTTGATAGAATCCGCACAAAGTTACAACTTCCAAGAAACCTTGAACTCCATAGATTTTTATCATCTCATTCTGAATCTTTTCCGGGACGGACTTATATTCCAGCACGACATCAATTGTGTCGAGGATCACAGAATACGGATGAGGAATCGCGTTACGATCAACCTTTAAAATGGCGTCTATCAGAGCGTCACTCAGACCCGCGGCACAGGCGGACTTCTGATGATCTACCCACTCAAAAACTACTCCAATTTTCCTGGCAATAGACAAAACAATAAATTGATAGGCGTCTTTAGGCAGCTTTCCCTCAAACTTAAGGTAGTATCCTAACCTCTCAATAAGTTGAGCCAACTCAGGGTGATTCATCAATGGAATGTATAAACCTCTCACGTTAGTCCCTTGGACCGATCGTCTCGCAAGGATGTCATCGTAAATCTTCTTGGCTTCATCTGTGAGCTTCCCTCTCAAGTCAGGCAAAGTCGACATTACTTATCTCCCTTATTCGTGGTAACTCCAAGACTTGATGGATTCTGTGAATGGCTCCACCGGCGTGCCAAATCGTTTGTCAGCTTTTACATCGACCAGAAAAGCCACGTTTGATTCGAGAGCCTGTTCAAAAGCTGGAGCCAATTCCTCCGGCTTGCGAACTGTCAGGCTTTTCAGCCCAAGCGCTCTGGCCACTCCGGCCCAGTCATGATCTGGAAGTGATGTCAGTTTAGAGGGCCCTGCGCCCATTTTCGAAGCTCTAAGCCAAACATTTCCAAAAGCCGCATTGTTTATGACAACATATATTACAGGAACATTAAATCTTGCCGCAGTCTGTATTTCCAGACCGTGCATCAGCATACAAGCGTCACCGGTGATCACAACACATGGTCTGTCAGGTCTGGCCACCTTTACTCCTATTCCGGCTGGAATAGCCCATCCCATTGGGCCTAGATTCGTTGCCGAGATATAAGTTCTTGGCTCATAGCTCACCCAATACTGCCCTGCAAAGGCCCGATGAGCCCCACTGTCCACTAGTGCCACAGTTTCTCTAGGCATGACTTTTCTTAGTTCTGCCACAATGCGTGCAGGGTGTATGGGGATTGAGTCACTCGAACAATTCTCAGCGTCATAGAGGCGAGGAAGATCCCGTATACTGTTGATCCATTCATCGCGAACATTTTTTCCACTCTCAAGATGATACAGTAGTTGATTCTGCTCGGACATCGTTTTCTCCAGAAAAGCAGAAACATCTCCTATGACAGTGATCCCTCCTCCGTAAACTGCGCTTATGGATTCCGGAGCGAGATCGACCTGAAACAGGCCACGCTGCGGAACGAGCCTGGAGTTCCAATGCATCGTGTCCCGTTCGTTAAGACTTGACCCCAAAACCATCAGCAATTCCAAATCCTTGGATAGAATAGCCGTGGAGGCGTGTCTGGTCCCTGCGTAACCGAACACTCCCAGAGACAGTTGGTGATCCTCAGGGAAAACACCTTTGGCTTTGAGAGTTGTCGCGACTGGAATCCGAAAAGTCTCGGCAAATTTTAGCAATGCTTTTGAACCATCGAAACTCTCGGCGCCATTTCCCGCAAGAATAGCGATTTTATCAGCCCTCTTGTCGAAATCCCTGCCGGGAGCCACTCTAGCCCAGAAACGATCGGCAGCTTGGGCGTCGAGTATCCTGGGTTCTCTCAGTGACCTGTCCAACCGCTGGTGAGCCGCAGATATATCAGCTTCCTGAACATCATGTGGCAAACTTAAGTGAACCGGGCTCTTGCGTCTACCGAACATGGTCGCCAGCGCTTTTCGAAAATGGTGATTAAGCAAATGAGGATTCTCTACACTGAGAGACATTGAGGTAACAGGTTGGAGAATTTCGGTGTCATTGAAACTCGATGCGCTTGCGTCTTGAAACTGGCCGAGTCCTTCCATGGAAGTGGAAACCTCTCCGCTGAGGACAAGTATGGGCGACGCGTCAGTCCACGCTGTGGAAACCGCAGTCGTCATATTTGTCAAACCCGGCCCTCCGATGGCCATGCAGGCGCCAAAGTTCCCACTTGCGCGGGAATATCCATCGGCCATGTAGCAAGCGCCTCCCTCTTGAGCCGCTATAATTGGCCTTATCTGAGGTGTGCTCTCGAATGCGCTCAGGAACGGATCTATCAAACCTCCGGGAACAAAGAAAAGAGCTTCAATTCCCTCAGTTGCCAGCGCTTGTAATATGTAATGAGTCCCTTTCATTTTGATCTCCTCTCGAGTTTCCAGCAAACTTCGTCGTCGTTCAGTCCGGCCCATGGACATTCTTCATGCGGCGCATCTCTTGCGGAAAAGCGTGAAAAATTCACCTTATGGCAATTATCGGAGGTAACTTTAAAGAAATGATATACATTGAAGAGTTCAGGAGACACACTGGAAACAGTTGTGCAAAGGGCCGACAATTTGATGTACATGAGCAAAGAATCAGGCAGGAATAGAACCACTACCGATTTCGGTAACTGAGGAAGCCGTTGGAATAGATTGGTTGAACGGTAGATTTATCGTAAACGTTGCGCCGAGCCCTAATTCGCTCGTGACAAAAATGGAACCGCCGTGTTCATTTATTATTTTCCTTGTCGTGGCTAACCCAAGACCAGCCCCCGACGCCAATTTAGTAGTGAAAAACGGTGTGAACAATTGACTGACATTTTCTGGGCTCACTCCTAACCCCGAATCTTTAATTTTAATTATAACATTCTTTTCTATCCGCTCACACGATATGTCTAAATCTCCGCCATCCGGCATAGCCTCAACGGCGTTTTTGATCAAATTTACTACAACTTCGAACATCTCATGTTTCTTGCCGACAATGAAACACCCTTCTTTCAAATCAAGATTCAAATTTATGTAAATGCCCTCTCTCTCGGGGGTGTTCTTCCAAAAAGGCTTCGTAATCTCAACGCCCTGCCTAATGAAGTCCGAAACGTCCATAATTTCTTTCAGCCTATCTTTTTGGTTCGGCACTCCTGCAAATTCTTGGAGTCTCTTCACAGTTTCGGCCCCGAATTTACATCCAGTCAGCATTCGTTTGATCACACGTTCGACATTCTGGACGTTCCCCCTCTTGATTTCATGTAACACCAGTTCAGAACCGGCCATGACCACCTGAAGCAAGTTGTTGAAATTGTGGGCCACACCCGCAGCCAACCCCGCTACCGCCTTGAAACGCTCTGACTGGAGAAACACCTGCTCGGACTTTTTTTGTTCGGTTATATCTCGCGAGAACACTGCGATATTAACGACTTTTCCGTTGGAATCGAATACTGGGTAAAAGTTATGATCGATATAAAAATCAGACCTTTTGTCTTCAAATCTTATCGATTTTTGCTCTCGAATGACTTGAGCGAATCTTTCTCTACGGATATCCGCTGTCTCAGGGTCAATTAGGTCAAAGCAATTCGTTTGACACATTTCCTCGACCGTCGAGCAGAACCTTGCAGCCATTGTTTCGTTGGAAAAAAGTATGCGTCCATCAATGTCAGCTAGAAAGGCCACGTCTGCTGACGCGTTTAATATAGCTTCCACCATTTCCTTGCTTTTGCGGAGTTGCTTTTCAGCCTCCTTTCTCTCCGTTATATCTTCCATTATACAGATACCACTGGCTACGTGGCCTTCTACTATAACAGGACTGATTACACATTTAATTGGAGTGACCTTGTTGCCAGTGACGGCAGAATATTCCCCTTCGTAAAACCCTGTGGAACCGCCTAAGGCCAATCGCACGGCAGCAAGCAGATCAGGGTTGTGGAGTTTTACCGGCAGATTCATCCCAAGCAATTTTTCGCGGCTTGACCCCAATATATCAATTATTTTCTCGTTGCACTCGGAAACCACGCCCCTGTGGTCAAAATGAAAGATCCCAACAGGAGAATGCTCAAAGATCATGCGGAACTTCTGCTCGGATTCTTCAAGAGCTTTCAGGGCCTCCTTACGTTTCGTGATGTCCCGCGATATGGCTTGAAAACCAACAGTCTTTCCCCCTTCAGTAACAAGTTGGACGATCTGTCCCAACCATAGGATGCGTCCATCTTTGGAGACTATGGGATATTCCGTGTATGTGTCAGGCACTCCATTTTTTAGCTGCTTCTCATAAAATTCTTCGATTTCATCTCTATGATCAGGGTGCACAAAATCAACAAATCTCCGGCCCAGGACTTGCTCTACGGAATAGCCGGTAATTCTTAGAGCGACTGGATTAATAAGAGAAAAGTTTCCATTCAGATCGCATGAAAAAATTATGTCATTAGCGCTCTCCACCAAACGTCTGTAGCGTTTCTCACTTTCTATGAGGGCTTCTTGAAGGTTCTCACGATCAACAATTTCTTTCTCCAACCGCTTTTTAGTAGCAAGTAAAGACGCCGTCCTTTCGTTTACCCGTGATTCGAGTTCACTATGCGCCTGACGAAGTCTTTCTGCGTAAATAGACCTGGAAATTTCCACAGCAGCTAGATTAGCGATCAGAGTGACTGTAGCCAGATCATCCTGGGGAAATTTTGTCAAACTTCTGTTAAACGCGTAAAGGACCCCCAAATCTACGCCGCGACTCCTCATCGGCACAGCTATACCGGAAATTAGCCCTTCGCCCCTAACTTCTTCCAATACAGGACTACCGGCCATCTCTTCATAGTAATCGTAGACTATGTAACCAACTTTTTCCGCAGCGACCCTTCCCCCCATTCCTTTGCCTATAGCGAATCGCATCCTTTTAAAAGCATGCGTATTTATCCCCGAGAATGCCTTCATATAGACTTCTCGATTTTGATCATCACACAAGGCTATAAATGCGGTATCTGTTTGAAGAATTTCCCTTGTTTTTTCTACGACAGCGTCAAGGTTCTCGTCTACTGACCTTCCTCGTGGTATTGCCAAAGCCAGATCGTAGAGAATACGAAAAGTCCGGAGTTGGTCGTCCGAACTTGTGTGATGATTTTCAGAATTAAAAAGAACTTCAGCTATTGGACTCTACCCCACTGGAATTTCTTTGGGCCACTATCAATTGAGTTAGAGGCTTCCTGCCGGACATCTTGGGCCGAAACTTGGGGTGGCGCCTGGCTAGAATTAACTCTTCCCGGTTCCGATCCAACCATAGATGGTTTACCCTGCATGCCCCACTTAAATGACTGTTTCGGTTCTGCATTCTTTGGTCCGAAATCAGTATTTTCTTTGCCCCATTTAAAGCCCGAGGCCGGAGGCGGCGGAACGGTAGATGCGGCCTTTGTCTCTTGCCTTACCACGTTTGGACGAGCATGCTGAACCCTGGGTTGATTGCTAGGACTGGAAAATGGCTTGACCTGCCGAACCGCTGCGCTTGAGCGAGGCGCAGGAGCCGACTGATTCACTGATTGAACCGGTCGTGATTGCGATGGGGCCTGATATGATCGCTGTCTATCCGAATTGCTACCGTCCCAGTATATCTCATTGCTGTATAAAGACCCTTCATCAGAGTTTCTTGAAGCCGGGACTACTTCAGGCTGTTGAGCGGCTCGAGCGGGATTTCGGGATGGGGTGATGACTCTAGTCGACTCCCGAATTTCCGGTCCTCCGCCCCTTCCAGCCCGAGGGGCTATGCGTGATCTTAAAGTAGGGTGATTGTCCTGTTCAGAAATTGATGGCAAATCATACCTTCCGGCTCCATAAGGCGTATTGTCATATCGTCCATAGCCAGGAACACCGGGGTATGGGTTGTATCCATATGACGGCGGATAACCCTGAGCGCCAGAGGGTTCCGCATAACCATAAGGAGACCCGTAGCCAGAGGTAGCCCTCTGTCCGTAATTCGGGGACGCTTCACCATAGCCCGAAGACCCATAGGCTCCATAGCCCTGACCCTGATTCGGATAATAACCACCATAGTAATCCTGCCCCACCGCCAATCCGACCAGTGATACACAGAGACATGCAGCCAAACCTATCCGGAACACTATTTTCATGAATACACTCCTTTAATACGATCATATCACGAACTGATTAGTCGGAAAATAATAAAGCGCTTAATCTATTCAATGAGACATTTTGTTATTTAATTTTAATAGATTTGACGATATTAATCAACTGGAATATTAAGTCTGTTATCATTGTCATCCCTAAAGATTCCCGATGTTGATTGCGCTATTGACCACGAACCTCTTCAGGTTTATTCTGCTAAACTATGAAAATAGCCCATCTTTCCGACTTGCATTTCGGTAATTCCATTTCACATCAGAAACTGGACGCTCTCACACACGACCTCATCGAACAAAAACCGAACCTGATCGTCGTGACAGGAGATATCACGGACAGAGGCAATGTCAAGCAATTCAGGCAAGCCAAAAAATTTCTCGATTCAACCAATAGTCCGCATATAATTGTTCCGGGGAATAGAGAGATTTCCCTTTTTGCTCCATGGGAACTGATAATCCCTTCAATGTCAATGAGACGGTATAGGCTCTTTTTTGGACAAAGTGACAGGGTTTTTTACAAATCTGAAGAATACAAGACGGTTTTATTGGGGTTAAATTCAGTCAGCCGGTTTCCTTCGTGGCCCGGATCGATCGCGAGAGACAGTAGATACTGGTTCAGGGAACAAGCTCAAAATTATCTAACCTATTTAAAGATCCTTTTTTTGCACCACCCGTTATTGCCGGTGCTTCGAGCGTCATCTTTTTGGGCCCATCAACTCTCGGACGCAAGCGCACTATTGACAATATGCGCGCAATTCGGGGTCCAACTGGTCTTGCAAGGTCATAAACACAGGTCATCTGTAGTCGAACTCCGAATACCGGAGATGAAAGCATCGATGATTGTCTCATCTTGTGGATCACCTTTGTTGGATAGTTGGGACAGCGCATACCATTTAATCAGAATTGGGAATGATACTATTCGAATTGAACCAAGAGAATTCGTAGGAGGCATGTTTTCAAGAAAGACTGAATATGCGTTTGAGAGACTAAGAATAGATGCTTCCGATCCGGTTGGTTCTTAGTTTTGCTAGTCCGCTTTTTCAGTTGATGGTCACAAAACGGGGAAAATTTTTTCAACAGTTTCTGAGATTGGCAAAATTATGCGGTTAAAGATTCTTTGAACAGTATTTATTTTCCTTTTTTATCTTCGGCGTCCGATCTCCTGATATACAGCGGAACGAGGCTATGAACATCATGGGGCGCTCCCTGCTCCAGGCTTTTTTCAGCGAGGATTCCACAGACCCCAGGGGACGGTGTAGTAACGGAGATCCCAGAAAGTTCGGTCCCTTGAAGAATAGCGTCCAGCAGCTCCGGACAACCACACAGCGCCATTTCACCGGCCTGAACTCGGGAGACAAGGCCGGTAGTCTTTTCTTTATTCAGGAGCTGCGGCGCTTCGACGACTTGAATCCCCCCATGCAATTTCTTGAACACTCCTGTGTAGAAATCTCCTCTACCGGCATCGATTAAGGGAGCAGCGACGCAGCCGATTTCCACAGCCTGCCACGTTAGGATCTCCAGGGTGGAAACACCCACAATTTTCACATTCAGGGCCATAGCGAGTCCTTTGAATACAGAGAGTCCTACACGGACCCCTGAAAAAGACCCTGGTCCGATTGCTACACCGAGTCCGTCAAAGTCAGTCAGTTTATGGCCTGAACGTACAAGAACTCTTTCTATCGCTCCGGAGATGTTTTCCAGATGTTCTCTACCTGGATTCAGGATCTCTTCGGCGACTATGTTTTTGTTCTTCGTAACCGCTATCCCAAGGGTGGACGTAGTGGTATGAGCGGCTAGAATCAGCAAGCTATTACCTTTTGCGCGTCAAAATATTCTGAGAATGTTATCATTGAACCCGGAAACTTGTATTTTTAAGGAGAGAGCGTCCAGCCTTTTGTAACAATCCTATAGATATCATTGAAGAAGACAAGTCCTATAAGGAAAACTATTATCAAAAGCCCCAGTTGAACTGCGACGTCTCTAATTTTTCCCGTAACCGGTTTCCTAATTATCGCCTCAATGAGGAAAAACAAGATGTGGCCGCCATCCAGGACAGGGATTGGAAGCAGGTTTATGATTGCCAAGTTAATACTGATGTAACTCATCAGAAATATAAAACTGAATAATCCAGCCTTTAGACTTTCACCGGACGCCTGAGCAATTGTTATCGGCCCACTTAGGGCCTTCATTCCGATTTCTCCACGTGCGAGCTTGACCAGTGTCATTACCACCAATCTAGTCAGGTACCCGGAAAATCGTACGCCTTCACCTATTGCGGCGACGAAACTCAGTTCGATTTTTTTGCCGGACGGGGCTATGCCGATCCTGCCCTTTAATTCACCAAAAACATCCTTTTGATCGCTCAGTGCAGGTGTGACAGGAATGTCCAAGGTTTGACCTTTTCGTTCAACCGTGAAGTTGAGGCGACGACCAGCCGAATCTTCGATGATATTTCTTACATCATCCCAACGCCAAACAGGTTTGCCATCTATTGCAGTAACCATATCGCCGGGTTCAAAACCTGCCTGTAGGGCGGGACTGTCCGGGAGCGCCTTACCTACTTCAGACGCAAGTACGGGAAAACCCGCTACAAAACCCGAGCACAAGAGTATTACAGCGAAAATGAAGTTGAAGATCGGGCCTGCCGCCACAATGGCAATCCTGGCCCAAATGGGCTTGTTCGTAAACGCTCTATCCTTTTCCTCAGGGGTAATTTCCTCTTCAGAGTCTGGCTCTTCACCGAAGAGCTTTACATATCCGCCCAAGGGGATCCAGCTCAGCATGTACTCGGTCTCCCCCCATTTTCTCTTGATCATGACAGGAGAAAAACCAAGAGAGAATTTTAAGACCTTGACTCCTAATAACTTGGCGATTATGAAATGTCCAAATTCATGAACAAAGATTAGGACACCTAATAAAACAATGAAACCAAAAATATATTCCAAACTGTCATCCTCCCGTGAAGAAGCCCTGTATCATGCAAAATTTAACGGGATTCTTCTTTTCAATTGACATTTTTAAATATAGAATCTTGCTCTAATAAAACAAGATATTTCTTTAATATAAGAGATTGGATTGAAAACCGGAATACTTGGCGGCACATTTAACCCTCCCCATTTTGGGCATCTTAGGCTCGCGGAAGAAGTTGCGGGGACTTACGATCTCGATAGAATCATATTTGTACCCTGTCACCAACCACCGCACAAAGACAAAACCAACATTCCTGATGCGCAGGACCGTCTTAACATGACTACCCTGGCCTGCTCAGACAATCCTAGGTTTGAAGTTTCAGACATAGAGTTGAAATTTCCTCCACCATCATACACTATCAACACATTGAAATACTTTAAAGCCATCCCCAAAGACGATATTTACTTTATAATGGGATCGGATTCTTTGGCTGAAATAGGCGCCTGGAAGGATTTTGAAAACCTCTTCAGTCTAGCTAACTTCATAATTGTTGGACGTCCTGGCGCGGGTTTTGACCAGGCTTGGAAGAGAATTCCCGGTCCACTCCGGGCAAAGTTCTCTTCAAATCAGGGTCATTTCTTGCACACTAGCGGGACTACCATGATTTCTTCGGGTATAAAGGGTCTTGACATTTCTTCCACAGAAATAAGAAGACTGGTCAAGCATTTATTGAGCGCACGGTACCTCACCCCAGATAGTGTGTTGGATTACATCAAAAAACACGATCTCTACAGCAAATAGGCAAAAAATAACCAATGGAAAAACTAGCCACAAAATTAACTATTGAACATTCAAAGGCAAAAGCGGAAAGGTTTCTCAAAGCCGCTCTCTCGAAAAAGGCCCTACGTCCGATTTTGCTCAGACTTGACAAGCTGACGCCCATTACCGACTATTTCCTTATTGTTTCCGGAAGGTCGGCAAGACATGTCAAATCAATAGCTGACGCAATTGTCGAAGACGCACATTCCGATAGCACGCCGGTTTATTCCGTTGAGGGCATGACTCAAGGGAATTGGGCGCTTTTAGATTTCGGGGAAGTAATCATTCATGTTTTTCAGGACCATTCAAGGGAATTCTATGATTTGGAGGGGCTTTGGTCGGATGCTCCTCAAGAAGTGTTCCCACGGGATATTATCATAGAAATCGAAGCGGCCGGAGAAATGGAGGAAGATGAAGACGACTTTTTTATTTCCTGAACAGGGCTTCGAGTTTGCGTTTGGCCTCAGTCGCCTTATCGCGCGCGCTGCCTAAACCTTTCTTGGTAGACAAATCGAAATAGTCACAAAAATTCCGCCGATCTTTGACTGAGACTTTTTCAGATTGCGGTTCTTTACACTGGTTGGAGGCGGTTTCGTCATATTCCGAACAATTCAGACAACAATAAATGTCCGATCCACAACTCGGACAAGTGTCGTTTCGAAAGACCTTTTCCGCAAACTCAAGTGACTCGCCACAATGATGGCAAAAACCTCTTTTCATATCTTTCCTCTTGCGTTAAGACTTTTAGGTATGAATATCTTACAATTCCAGAGTAAATACGTCTATCCAAAGTGATTTCTTTTTTGAGGAACCAAACCGTAAAAGACTTCGTTTTGAATTCTTGTGGCCAATCTGTGAAATCCCGGCAAAGTGACCGTGTCGGACGGTATATTGCGACGGAGACCTGGTCATGAGAAGAAACGATGTCATACTGCTGGTAGTGATATTTTCATCTGCCTCCATAGCGATCGTAGTCCCGGATTTATGTTCGCCGTTGCAACCTTACCCTTTGTATTTCATGATGTTTTTGATGTTTATGAGCTTCTTGAGGATCAATTTTGATTCGCTGTTGGATACGTCGATAGCGTCACTAAAGCTTCTGCTAGTATTGGTTGTATTTAAGTTGGTCATTTTACCAGCGGCGTTATACTGGGTGACTTCATTTGCGCTTCCGGAGTTTGCAGTACCGGCGCTGCTTTTATCCGGGATATCTACCGGAGTGGTAGCGCCTTTTATCGCCAATCTGTTTGAAGTTGACGTCGCTCCGGTCCTTCGCATGGTAATAATCACATCGCTGCTTGCGCCCTTCAGTTTACCCGTCCTTGCAAAAACAATCGCCGGGGCCGAAGTCCAAATTCCTTTGGATTTGATGGTTCGACTATTGGCAATGGTAATTTTTGCTCCTATGCTGGCGTTAATTATAGCCCGACGATTTTTTTCCGGCGCGTTGGGGAAATTACTTCAATTTCATTTCCCTGTTTCTCTAACTATATTCGCTGCAATCAATTTAGGGGTATTTTCCAAATATTCCCATTTTTTCTTCCATAGTCCACATTTCATTTTTATGTCTTTAGGAATCGCTTACGGCCTCTCCGTAATCTACTATATGGTCGGTTTTCTGCTTGTTCCCGGAAAACATTCATCCGACCGGATAGCGGCAGGGATAAGTTTCGCTGTGATGAATAATGTGCTTGTTATAGTTTTCTCATCACATTTTTTTGGACCGTTGTCTCCAACGCTCGCTGCGATGTACATGTTCCCACTTTTTTCCATGGTAATTCCAATCAAAATATTAGGTTCAAGATTCAAATGGCTTTCCCAAAACGTATAGAAATGTTGGCCTTTTACAAACTGGTTGTGTCGGCTTTATTGCTTTCTAATCTCCTTAGCCTTAACTCCTGCTCATTAGGAAACCCAAATTCAACTCTCAAAACATCTCGGATATTAATGGGGACACTGATTGAAGTCACGGTGGTCGGTCCCCACGACAAACTTCAAGAAGCCACTAACGCCGCATTGGACGAAATGAAACGGATCGAGGACCTGGCGTCGTTTCACAAGGAAACCGAACTCACTGAAATAAACAAGAACGCAGGGATTTCCCCGGTCAGAGTTAAACCCGAACTGGTTTCTCTAATTGAGCGCGCCCTTGAAATTTCCAAATTGACAGACGGCGCGTTTGATCCAACCATCGGGGCAGTAGCACGACTATGGAATTTTAGCGAATCTGAAGCGCCTAGACTTCCCAGCCAGGATGAAATTGACCAAGCGCTTAAAAAAGTCGGGTGGCAAAAGGTAGAGATATTTCCCGAAAAAAATGAGGTCTTTCTGCCTGAAAAAGGCATGGCGTTGGATTTGGGCGGCATCGCAAAGTGCTACGCGGTCAATCGTGCGGAACAAATTTTAAAATCTAAGGGGATCAAGTCAGCCTTGATAAACGCTGGTGGTGACATAGCGGCGTTTGGAGGGAAAGAACCCGGAGTTCCGTGGAAAGTCGGAATTCAAGACCCAAGAGACAATTCCGGCATCGCCGCGGTTGTAGAAATTGAGTCAGGCCTAGTATTTACGTCTGGAGATTATGAACGTTTTTTCGAAAAGGACGGCAAACGATATCATCATATATTGGATCCCAAAAACGGCTATCCGGCTACGGGCGCGGAGTCTGTTACCATAGTAGCCCCGGATGGAACACATGATGAAGGTCTCCCCGCAGCAATTTTTGTTTTGGGACCGAAAGAAGGAATGCGCCTTATAAGCAAGTTTAAAGACGTTTTCTGTCTAATAATCGACCCGGATGGCAAACTGATTGTTTCTCCAAACGCGGGCTCACTGTTTCAACTCCAACGCTAGTTCGTACGTCGAGATCAATTTGGGACTCAACTCAATTACCGAAAGGTCTTAACAATGTCGGCGTTTATTCTCTCGAAAATTACCTGGGAAATTTTTACCTTGATCTAAATGAATTAAAAAGTTAAAATACATTAATTATATTAGTGTGCAGAACATGAAGCGTTTTATAAGAAATTTAGCTATAACTTTAGTATTACTGAGCATGACGTGGCTGTCCGGTTGTGTAAGTTGTCTGCCACAATATGTCGCTCCACCTTACGGCCCGGTGTCATCGTGTTACCCTATGGGACATGATCCTTTTGTCCCTGTGGACCATAACCCTTCCCCGTTGAACCCTTATGATTTCATTAGTTCCATGGCAAGTCCCTTTTTGTACGGTCCTCCCAGATAGTCGCCAATTTATTTATTTGGGAAACATTTAACGCGGCCAAATTAGCTGTTTTGTCGTTGAGGAGGTCGGGGATTCTTCACTTGGCGCGAGACTGCGCTACAAGGACCGGCGCGTCTCGGTATAACCTGTATATTTGAAGATAGCGATTCTTGATTTTCTTTCTGACTGAGAGAACCATCCTGGCATATCCTCTAGCCACTGAGGGATGATCGCTGTTGTATGCGCTTAAAGCAGGTAAGATATCACCGTACAGGCTCAGATAATACTTGAAAACTTGCACCCCGCAGTCAGCGTTAGTTTGAAGATTCAAGAGGTCAGAGTAACTGATGCTGAATTTGGAAGCCCAAGACGGGGCATGGATCTGAAACATACCCCTGCAATTTTGATAATTTATGATGTTGTTATGAAACCCGCTTTCGACGAAAACAATGGACATGAACAGCCACATGTCTCCACAAGTGACCCTGCCGAAATGCCTGTTACTCGCGTTTGCAATGGCTGTAGCTATTTCTTTAGCCTGCTTCAGGGATACTTTACCCTCAGACATTTCATTAATGATCACGGAACAAATTGCGATCCCGTTGGTTTGAACTCTCGCCTCACTATTACAAAAGACGGGAAAAACGACCAGCAACATCGCCCCGATTAGGGGAACGACAATCCGTGGCATAAACACCCTCCGTGTTGACGCCATATACGGATTGACAAGATCAGTACATGAGCGCCAGGTCCCTCAATAACCCCTATAAAAGAAAAGTCGCTATTGGTTAGGTAATTCCGGTTTCTTAGGGGTTGGAATCTCTATACGCATTTTCACAACCTTCGGCTTGTACATCCTCTTCTCGATGTAATCGAAAGGATAGTTTAAAGGTTTGAACGCGACATCACTGCACATCTTCACAACGTCCAAGCATGGGTTAAACAGGCTAAAGGTCGATTTAAGGCAATGATCAAGTATCCCTTCAGTCCTGTCGATAGCCTTTACGCCTGAATGGTAGACAGAGGTGGTCAATTTTGAAATCCTTGATTGTGCGCCGCTCTTGGCCAGAACGATCGCCGGGCATGAAAGAACAACTATGAGCGCTATACAAACGCTTATTTTCAAGATTCTATCCATCCCAGAACCTCCAAAATGTAATAAGCTGTTTAATTATTTCATAATTTGACTGATTCTGTCAAACCTATTCGACATATCCCCCAAAATATCAATCGTGTTATATCTGTCAGCTTAGTGATATACTTACGTTTGTGGGTTTAGGATTGGGCACATATAGGCTAACTAAAGCCTATATGACACAACGGCCTTAATGGGCACATTTTTGTTTATTTGTGGTCTTTGTCGATCAGCGATGGTTGTGCTAATATTGATTGCTTGAGATTGGTGATTGACCCCTTAACGGTGTAGAGAAGGAATTAATTTTGGGTAAACCTGCTGAGATTGTAACTGTTGGAATTGAAGAAGAAATCCAGAAATCCTATTTAGATTATGCAATGAGTGTAATTGTCGGTCGCGCCTTACCCGATTTGCGTGACGGCCTAAAGCCAGTCCATCGGCGCATCCTGTACGCCATGCATCGAGCAGGTAATTTTTGGAATCGCCCTTACAGAAAAGCCGCTCGCGCTGTCGGTGACGTAATCGGCCAGTATCATCCTCATGGTGATACAGCGGTGTACGACTCGATAGTAAGGATGGCGCAACCTTTTTCCCTGCGGTATCCGTTTATTGATGGTCAGGGTAATTTCGGCAGTGTAGATGGAGACGCCCCGGCCGCAATGCGTTATACGGAAGTCAGGATGGCCAAAATTTCACAGGCCATGCTCGAGGACCTTGACAAAGACACCGTAAATTTCATTCCCAACTACGATAATACTCAGCAAGAACCAGTCGTTCTGCCTGCCCGATTTCCCGCTTTGCTGGTAAACGGCTCTCAAGGGATCGCTGTCGGAATGGCCACGAATATTCCCCCTCACAACTTACGGGAGACTATAGACGCTACTATCCATTTGATTCAAAATCCTCAGGCCCCTATTAGAGAACTCATGCGCTTTTTGCCCGGCCCGGATTTTCCCACCTACGGGTTTATCATCGGTAACAAAGGAATAATTGACGCTTATCATACAGGTCGTGGCTCCGTGCGAATGCGTGCCAGGACTCAGATAGAAGACGCAGGAAAGGGCTATCAGCGCATAGTGGTTACAGAAATTCCCTATACAGTAAATAAGGCGAGAATGGTCGAGAATGTCGCTGACCTTGTTAAGGAAAAGAAAATTCCAGGAATAAGAGATATCAGGGATGAATCCGATCGCCACGGGATGCGTGTAGTTTTTGAAATTAAGAGAGACGAAAACCCGGAAGTGATTTTGAACCAACTGTTCAAGCATACTCAGCTTCAGACCAATTTTGGGATACAGCTCCTTTGTGTGGATCACGGTCGTCCTAGGACGATGAACCTCCGGGAAATCCTACACGGCTTCGTAGATTTCAGGCGTGAAGTAATAGTTAGAAGGACAAAGTTTGAATTAGCTAGAGCAAGAGAAAGGGCCCACATTCTGGAAGGCCTGAAAATAGCCCTTGATAATCTGGACGCTGTTATAAAGGCTATTAGGCAATCGCGTGATCCCCAAGCTGCCAGAGACGCTCTCATGAGCAACTTTGGCCTGACTCAGATTCAGGCTCAAGCCATCCTGGACATGAGACTTCAACGATTGACTGGTCTTGAAAGAGACAAAATCCTTCAGGAACTTCAGGACATCATGATTAAAATATCAGACCTGGAGGCCCTCCTTGCTTCTGAAGAAAAGGTCCTTGAAGTTGTTGTATCAGAATTGACTGAAGTCAGGGAACAGTTTGGCGACAATCGACGTACCGAGATTCTCGAAGACATGGAATCCGACGTCCTGGACGAAGATCTTATCCCTCGGGAAGACGATGTCGTTACATTCTCGAGCAAAGGCTATGTTAAACGCGTCCAGGCCAACGTCTACAAATCCCAAAAGCCTGGCGGCAAAGGAAGAATTGGGGCTAAAACAGCGAGCGAGGATGTAGTCAACCAAATACTTTACGCTTCTTCACACGATGTGCTGCTGTGTTTTTCCAATCGAGGCCGTGTTCATTGGTTGCGAGTCTTCCAGTTGCCAGAGGAAAGTCCCTACAGTCGAGGTCGGGCTATTGTGAATCTCTTGAAGCTCGATGATGGTGAAACCATCAAGAAGGTGCTGTCTATACCTGAATTGAGTCAGGAAGGTTTCGTGACAATGGTCTCAGCGCAAGGCAAGATCAAGAAAACTTCGATTGCTGAATTCTCAAGACCTAGATCTACCGGCGTTATAGCCCTAACGATTGATCAAGATGATCAACTAATTGACGTCAACCTCACAAATGGTGAAAATCACATACTTCTGGTTTCGCGGAAGGGGAAAGCGATTAGATTCCACGAAAATCAAATTAGACCAATGGGTCGCCAGGCCAGAGGCGTGACTGGAATAAGAATGCGACCTGAGGACGCTGTTATAGCCATGGAAGTGGTGTCCGAGGACTCAGGAACTCTTCTCACAATAACACATAATGGACTTGGTAAAAGAACATCCCTCAAGGAGTACCCTCCAATTAACAGAGGTGGACAGGGAGTGATTACCATAAGGACCACTGAGAAAAGTGGGGATGTTGTCGCCGTTAGGGTGGTGGAGGATTCCGACCATGTTTTGATACTGACTTCAGGGGCCAAAATTATACGTTTGAGGATGGAAGAGATTTCGGTCATAGGACGAATTACTCAGGGGCGAACTTTAGTCAGGATGGACCCGGGTGAACAGGTTCTTGACATCTCCAGGGCAGACGCATCTGAGGAAGATGACAAGCCTTTCGATGAAGATGCGGTTGAA
>JARLHM010000086.1 GCA_031292235.1 Syntrophaceae bacterium
CATGTCTTCAAGATAGGGCACGTTGGTCATGTTGTCGGAAATAACAAATTTTGCAGCCATTATTTTTTCGGACAGCGCCCCATCAGGAGGGTAGATATCACCAGCGCGGCAGGTAAAACTGAACGGGATACCCGTCAATTCCGAAGTGACCCAGGCTGCCGTCGCCGGGCCCATAGCCCAGGTAGCGTGAATGTGATCAAAGGGGTATTCGAGGAATCGTTTGGCTAGAGAGAAACCGCACAAGAAACCGAAGATATTTTCTGCGCCAAATTCGATGGATTTCCACCGACGGATTGGGATTGTCTTGAACAGTTTTTTTGTGGCGCCTGGTTCTCTTTTCACCCAGAAAGCAATATCCCTAGGTAGATGTTTCAAAATGGAAACGCCTAAATGTTCGACGTTTTCATTCCCAATTGAAGACATTTCCGGGGAGAGCCCATTTTGAAGCTCTCCGTAGAGTGTAAAGACCTTCAAAGGCAAATCCATTGCCCATAGATTTAAGACTTCTCTGAAGATGAATGTTTCCGAAGGTTTTGGAAACCAGAGTGTAAAGTATGCTATTTTAGGTAATCTCAAGGGTATTTTTCTCATGCAATCCAGACATAACGTTTAATTATATCTTGAGTCGCGACTACTTTCAAACTGTAATTGAAACCAACCCGAAATCATAAAAACGGGCTTTAATTTTTTTACAAACTGTGCGCTTCTAGCTTCAACTTTCGCCACAACTATGATAAATTTGAAACGCTATCTGTGTATGTGGTGATCAAGAATCACTTGGCGCCTCAACAGACATTCTACTACCAAAGACTGTTTGATAGTTTGCAACACTAACCTGACCAAATATCCCTGGAGTCATATGCTCTTGGGCCGTGAGTATGTTCATGAGGTCTTTGAAAGACATTTTATCTCACCTTCTTGACATTCCCGATGAGAGGACCACTCCTGAAAGATATCGTATTGTCAGACGCAACATAGCGATTTTGATGCTTATAATTACACTGGTCCCTCTCGCGTTGATGACGGTGATTAATTATTTCGAGTATCAGACGGCCCTCCGAAACGAAATATTGGCCCCGATGAGGACGATGGTGAACAAGGCCAAATATTCATTTGAATTGTTTTTGGCTGGCCGGCTTTCGACGGTCAATTTTATCGCCTCGGCCTACACATACGAAGAATTGGCTGATGAAAAAAACCTGAACAGGATTTTTAGGGTCCTAAAAAAGGAGTTTGAAGGTTTTGTGGACCTGGGTCTTATCGACTCACGTGGAACACAAGTCAGTTACGCCGGACCCTATGATCTCCATGGGAAGAATTACGCCGGGCAAGGATGGTTCGAGCAGGTCAAAGTTAACGGCCATTATACAAGTGATGTCTTCCTGGGTTATAGAAGGTTCCCTCATGTGGCCATAGCTGTCCAGCATATCACCGACGACGGAAGAGAGTGGATCGTTAGGGCTACAATAAATACTGCAAAATTCGATGATCTTATCTCGTCAATGAACTTGGACCCTGAAAGCGACGCTTTTCTCATTAACCAGCAGGGCGTGTTTCAAACCAAATCAAAATTCTACGGAGAAGTATTAGATCAATCTCCTTTAGTCCTACCGAAAAGCTTTGATCCTACTGTGATTGAGAAAAAGGATCCTCTTGGGCGGGATGTTTTCCTGGCATATTCCTATTTTAACCGTACAGATTTCATTTTTGTGCTCATTAAACCCCGTTCCGAGGTTATGAAAGCTTGGTATACTCTGCGGGCAGACCTTCTGGTTGTCTTCCTAATTGGTTTGGTAGCCATAATTGTAGTGGTGCTCAGGCTTACGGATATCATGATGAAGCGGATGAAGGAAAGCGATGATAAGAGACTTTTAGCCATGCGCGAAATGGAACATTCCCACAAGCTTTCATCCATTGGCAGACTGGCCGCTGGAGTCGCGCATGAAGTTAACAACCCGTTGGCTATAATAAATGAGAAGGCTGGTCTGATTAAGGATTTGATCGAATTCGCCACCAATTTCCCTGATAAGGAGAAATTTCTCAACCTGGTAGGCGCCATAATTCAATCTGTCGAGAGATGCAGGACGATTACTCACCGATTACTGGGGTTCGCCAGGAGGATGGATGTTGAGATCCAGATCTTGGATATTAATGATGTAATAAAGGAAACCCTGGGCTTTTTGGAGAAGGAAGCCCTTTACAAAGGAGTCACGATAAATCTCAACCTTGATGAGACCCTGCCGAGGGTCCCTTCTGACCGCGGTCAGTTGCAGCAGGTCTTTCTGAACCTTCTGAACAACGCTTTAGCCGCCATGGAGAAAGGCGGCGCAGTTTCCATCTCCAGTTTTGCGCGGGATGACAAAATGCTGGGAGTGACAGTTGAGGATACCGGTCAAGGCATGTCTGAAGAAACATTGAAACACATATTTGAACCTTTTTTTACAACAAAAAAAGCCGGGCAGGGGACTGGGTTAGGGTTGTCCATAACCTACGGGATAATAAAGAGACTAGGTGGAGATATAGAGGTCCAAAGCCGGCTAGGCGAAGGAACTAGGTTTACGGTTTATATACCGAAAGAAACTCCGGAACAGGCGGGGCTGTGAAATGAATGGTTGGAAAGTCCTTTTGGTTGACGATGAAAAGGATTTCGCTCTCACACTTGCTGAACGATTAGGCATGAGAGGAATTCAGGTAAGTACTGCTTTCAGCGGAGAAGAGGCGCTCAATCTCCTTGAAACCTATCAACCCGATGTGATGGTTTTGGATCTTATGATGCCCGGTATGAGTGGTTCGACTGTCCTGGGGCGGGTAAAAAATCTTTATCCGAATCTGGCCGTCATTCTGCTAACTGGCCTAAGTTCTACAGCGGAAGGTGTCTCCGGCATAAGTCAAGGCGCTTTCGACTTTTTGATAAAGCCTCTTCAAATTGAAGAGTTGATCGAGAAAATTGGTTTGGCTGTCAAAAGAAGATCTTCAGTCGAAGCAGATCGGGGAAAGTAATGAAAGAGACGCTTTTCATTGGGAAGATAACAGCGGCGATGACTCACGAGATGAAGAATGTCCTTGCGATCATTAGGGAATCAGCCGGTTTAGCTGAGGACCTACTAACTATGTCCGATGAATCAGCGTTTCCTTACAAAGATAAGTTCCAGAAAATAATGGGCAAGATTGAGAATCAGGTTATAAGAGGGGCTGAAATTATGGCCCAATTAAATGAATTCAGCCACATACCAGAAGTTGAGCGCCAAAGCGAAGATTTAAACCTGGTTTTGAATCAAGCAATATTTTTATCTAAGAAATTAAGTCGATCAAATGCCGTAGATTTTTTCGTCGAACAGACGGATACGCCGATAACTTTGGATTCAAACCCGTTGACGACACGAATGCTAATCTATAGGACCCTGGAGTTTCTTGCGCCATTGGTAGGCAAAGGTTCGGAGATAAGACTAAAGGCGGTAGGTTGCATAATAGGCGATGAAGGGTTTTCCATTACCATAATCGCCCCAGTTTCAAATTCGTTTTTACTGGAAAAAATATTAGCAGGCCCAGAGTGGAACGCTCTGGAAAACGAGTTCAGGAACAACGGCGCCTCAATAGGATCATCCGCAGGAAAGGATTCTCTAATTGTACACTTTTCTCAGTGAATAAAACGCGTACGGCGCCATTTAGGATTGACTGACAAAGAAAATTGGTATGTCCGGTTAACATCGGAACTTGAACACGGGAAAATAACCTTTTTGGATGGTTGGAGGAACATAATGAAAGAATTCAAAGTTTTAATGGTAGATGACGAGGAAGATTTCGTCCGTACGCTGGATGAACGCATACAGATGCGTAACCTTGACACTTCAGTAGCCCTGAGCGGCGAAGAAGCGATGAAAAAGCTCGAAGAGGACCCACCGGACGTGCTGCTAGTTGATTTGAAAATGCCGGGCATGGATGGAATGGAAGTTTTAAGACGGGCTCGGGAAGCTTACCCTGGTGTTCAAGTTGTTATGCTTACCGGTCACGGGTCTGAGGCCGATGAAGTTGAGGCGCGCCGACTGGGTGTATTCGAGTATTTGAGAAAACCTGTGGCGTTAGACCAGTTAATGAGGACATTGAAAGCGGCCTACAAGAAGAAAATTGAAGAAACCATGGTGGCCGCGTCTTTCGCAGAAGAAGGAGATTTTGATTCTGCAAGAGAGATCATGAAACGAGGCGATAAAAACAAGTAAGAGGAATGGGTTCATGGCGATTAAAGTCCTGGTTGTAGACGATGAGCAGGAATTTGCCGAATTGCTGTCAGAGCGTCTGGAAGCTCGGGGATTCAAGACAAGGGTAGCCCTGAACGGAGACGAAGCTGTTTTGAGAATGACGGAAGAAATTGCCGATGTTGTGTTGTTGGATGTTATGATGCCCGGTAAGAGTGGCGTGCTCACACTTAAGGAGATCAAGACTTCCTGGCCGCTCGCTGAAGTTATAATGCTCACGGGGCATGGCACGGTTGAGACAGCGATAGAAGGGATGAAATTGGGAGCGTATGATTACCTGCTAAAACCTTCGGCAACTGAAGAACTTTCCGAAAAGATCAGGAACGCCTACCAAAGGAAATCTGAGCAGGAAGCACGGGTCCGTCAGGCTGAAATCGATAAGATAATAGAAACCAAGGGATGGTAATGTTTCAATAGGACTCAAATTTATATTTAACCTCACCCTCTTCAAGTGAAAATTCCGGATAGTTGGTCAATAGCTAGGCGGGGTCAGTCTTGTCGATGGGAGGCCGTTTTCTAACATTATACGTTATCAAGAGGTGAAATATGATAAGGACCGGTAAAGTGGGCGCGTTGGGTTTAGCGCTCCTATTGTCGGTTGATATTTTGGCTGGCAGCGGTTTTGCCAATGAAGGCATGGTGGCGGTGGACAACACTTCATCAATTTCTTGGTGGATTTGGCCACTGCTTCTCCTCGTGGTTACTTTCATCATGGGGATTGCCGCTGTGCTTGGCGGGGTAGGTGGAGGAGTTTTGTTTGTTCCTATAATCAGCGGTTTTTTCCCGTTTCATTTGGATTTTGTTCGTGGGGCCGGGTTGCTTGTGGCCCTGGCTGGAGCTTTAGCAGCGGGCCCTGGTTTGCTAAAAATGAACCTGGCAAGTTTGAGACTGGCCATGCCTGTCGCCCTGATAGCGAGTTCTTTCGCTATCCTGGGAGCTATGATAGGCTTGGCGCTTCCTACTCAAGTCGTGCAGATTGCTTTGGGGGTTACAATTATCGGCATTTGCATTTTGATGTTGGTAGCGAAAAAATCCACAGTTCCAAATGTTCCAAAGGCGGACCCGATATCTTCGGTGTTGAGGATTTATGGAGTTTATCAGGAAGCCAGCACAGGTGAAATAATAGACTGGAAGATTCATAGGACCTGGCAGGGATTAATATTGTTTGTGGCTATAGGAATCATGGCGGGCATGTTCGGATTAGGGGCAGGTTGGGCGAATGTGCCTGTACTGAATTTGCTAATGGGAGCGCCTCTCAAGATTAGTGTGGCGACCAGCAAATTTCTGCTGTCCATTACAGACACATCAGCAGCATGGATATACATGAACCAGGGCTGTGTAATTCCAATGATCGTGGTTCCTTCTCTTGTTGGGATCATGGGTGGGTCATTTGTGGGCGTACGTCTATTGAGAGTCGCAAAGCCGGGTCTTGTAAGATGGATCGTTATCGGCATGCTCGCTTTTGCCGGTCTAAAAGCCTTGAGCAAGGGGTTGGGATTCTAAACCCATTACGGTGTCTAAAAAAAGTATCTTCAATGACAGTTAAGGAAAATAATCTATAGAGGAGTGATCCACATGAAAGGCGATCCTCACAAATCGTTGCAGGCGTCTCCAGAACAGGTCGTGTATGCAGGAATATTGGAAAAGGGCATGTATCTTGGCTTGATCCTAATCCTTGCCACTTTTGCTCTTTATGTTCTCGGAATAATCAAACCATATATTCCTGTCACGGAAATATCCAAATATTGGTCGCTGAGTGTTCATCAATACTTGCAAACCGCTGAAATTCATCAGGGTTGGTGGTGGATCAGCATGTTGCGATATGGTGATTTCATCAATTTTATAGGAATCGCTTTCCTGGCGGGTGTGACTATAATCTGCTTTCTGGTAATCGTCCCAGTCCTTTGGAAGAACAATGATAAATTGTACGCCGTTTTTGCATTACTGGAAGCCGTAATTCTGAGTCTGGCCGCTAGTGGTATTTTAGGATCAGCCGGACACTGAAATAGGCTTGAAGCCCTATAAGGACCCAATTCAATTACTTTTAGCCACATCCTTGAATTTGTGATGAGGGAATTACGATGCCATTAACTAGAAAAGTTTCAGATCTGCTGGTGCCGATAAGGGACTACGCGGTGACAAATCAAGACAGCCCCCTATCTGAAGCGATTTTGGCTTTGAGAAAAGTGTATTGTCAGATAGAAGTAGGTAAATGCACTGAAGCGGGGCACCGTAATATACTGGTTCTAGATTCAACAAAACGCTTAGTGGGGATCCTGGATTTTAGGACCATTTTAAAAGTCCTGATTCCTGAAATAGCAGGTGGGTTGACGCAAAGGCTCGAATCCATAGGGGTGTCCGTAGCGTTTGCCCAGGCTGACAGCCCGGAACTTGATGAATCTCGATTGAACTTTCAATCTCGGGTAATAAAAAACGCTGATACAAGGGTTAAACATGTAATGCTAAAAATCAGAGGTGTGATTCAGGCTCAAGATGACCTTTTAGCGGCTCTCAAACTCATGTATGCGAACAAGATTACTGTGTTGCCGGTCTATGACAACGGAGATTTAATAGGGGTATTAAGAGAATCCGATCTTTTTTTGACGGTAGCTGATATAGTAAACAATTAGGATTAGTCGCGGTGTTGGCTGGGAGTTAGTCGCATTGCGACTCAATGAACTTTAGGCCATAACAACGAATGCCACCCTTTCTGAGGATTATTCTTAAGGTTATTTCGTTAGGGATCGGCGCGGTCCTTGTTCAGAACTGTTTCGGCCCTGGAGGAATGTCCGAGATAAAATACAGGCCCCTCCCGTTAATAAATGAAAATAGCAGCCTGGCGAAACTCTCGGACACCTCTGATGATGTCTCCATTGAAATCAGGAAAGCCCCAGTTTCCAAGCCAATAGAAAATCTGGCCATTCATTACCCAGCGCTTTTCCCCGACGGTGAAACGATTAGACCCGGCGACCGTGAGGAATATGTTCCTATTGGCAACAAGACTGCATATAAAGTAGTCTTTAGTACAAAGTACATACGCAAGCGAAAACGTTTGCAAACCCAAAACGGCAAAATCGTCAATGATATTCCTCCCGGATGGACTGAATCTACATTTGAAGATCCTGTCTCTGGGGAAAAGATCCCAATTATGATTGGCCCGATAATCGCGGAGAAAAAAATACTGTATCTGGTTCCTGGTTCGGAAAGTGTATATTATGTATTACTTAATGTGGACGGAAATGATCATGAGGATGCCATAAAGAACTTTGACAAATTTGTCAAACAAGGCATCAACTATAATTAGTACGAAGAAGACGGAGGAAATCTTTCTTGAGATATATAGGAAATGTCTACAGGCCGCCCAGTGAGGCGGAAAGCCTCATAATACAGGTTACGTTGGGGTGCAGTCACAACAAGTGCTCGTTTTGCGGGAGCTACCTTGATAAGCGCTTTTCCGTCAGGAATATTAAAGAAATCACTGAGGATCTTGCTGAATCCACGGAGATGGGACCTGTGCGTCGGATATTCCTGGCAGATGGCGATGCTTTATGCATCCCTCAAAAGCGGTTGACGGAAATCATGGAACTCGTAAACAGGTTTCATCCTGAAGCGGAACGAATCGGGGTCTATGCCAGCGCCAAAGACATTCTACGGAAATCCACAGATGATTTGAAACAACTCAAAAAGTTGAAACTTGGCATTATATATTTAGGCGTTGAAACCGGCGACGAGAAATTGTTGACAAAAATTTGTAAAGGCTCCGATTATAAACAGCTTGTGGAAGCGGGGCTCAGGGTTAAAGAAGCTGGTATAGAGCTTTCAGTAACAGTTCTTCTTGGAATTGGCGGAATTGAAGGCAGTATTGACCACGCGCAGGGAACCGCAAAGATATTGTCCGATATGGACCCTGATTATGTCGGAGCGCTAAGTGTTATATTAGTCCCAGGCACGCCCTTGCATGAAGAATTCTCTCGGGGCGCCTTCAAACTTCCTGACCCATTCGGACTTATAGAGGAGCTTAGAATTATTATAGCCGAATCGTCATTCACAAATTGTGTTTTTAGATCTAATCACGCTTCTAATTATCTTCCTGTCCGGGCGACGCTGCCCAGGGACAAGGAAAAAATTTTGTCGGCAATAGACTCGGTTCTCAATTCTAGAGATTCCCGAATGCTTCGGCCCGAATTTTTGAGAGCTTTGTGATTTTTAGGTCGCCAAATTTCCCGTTTTATCCAGCTCACGAAAGGAGTTGACCCGTATGCGTGTGATCACTATTTGTGTGGGAAGCGCCTGTCATCTCAAAGGGTCCCACGAAGTCATCAATTATTTTAAAGATGCAATTAAAGAATCGAGACTAGAAAACAAAGTTGAGTTAAAGGGCTCGTTTTGTATGGACAAATGCACTGAAGGGGTCAACCTGTTGATAGATGATGAGTTATTTCATGCCAACTCGGTAGATGAAGCTAGAGAGATCTTTCAAAGGGAGATACTCGAAAAAATTTAAGAAGGTGGGCGGGATATGGACCAGGAAAAGACCATTCGCGTACCATGGAAAAGCTGGGATGCCTTTAGTCGATGGGCCCAGGATTTTTCATTAAAGCAGAAAGTTTTAGGGGCCTTTTTGGGTGTTGCCGTGTTTGTGGGTTTGCTTACCTTAATTTTAGGTATGCGTCTGGCCCGCTACACTATCATTGAAGAAGCCCAGAAAAAGGTTTCCAGTGACCTTTCCACCGCCGTGTTTATTGTTAACAGCTACAAAGAAAACCTTGAACTCAAAATCCGGATGATTGGGGGATCGGACAAGATAAAGGATTACGTGAAGGGTGGGGATTTCTCGGCGATTAGAAACCGGCTGGCAATGATGAATCTTGAGAACGACCTTGACTTCCTAGCTGTGGTGGACTCGAGCGGTATGCTGGTAGCTCAAGCCTTTCAGTTGGAGTCTAAAAGCGAGAACCTAGCAAATATTCCTGTAGTCAAAGCCGCATTAACGGGCAAGAGCGCATCGGGTTTCAGGGTCACTGACATTAAAAAACTGATCGAAGATAACCCAACCCTGGCTCAACGCTTCGGAGCAAATTTTCCAAAAGAAGGCATGACGTTAGAGGCCGCGTATCCGGTCTTTCAAGATTCCAAATTAATTGCAATAATTTGTGGTGGAATTCTAATTAATAACAACCATATGATAGTGGAGCGCATCTCTCAACGTTTGTTTAAAGATCAGGCGTATGCGGAGAAAGAGAAGGGGTTTGTGGCCATATTTCAGGGAGATAAGGCTATAAGTTCCTCGCTCCGAGGTAGTGACAAACTTCCCGTTACCGGTTTTCTCATGAATCAAAGCCTCAGGGACAATGTTCTCAAAACCGGAGCAATAGTAATCAGGCCTGAAAAGGAATTTCAGGATGATTATTTGACAGCGACCGAACCCATTCGAGATTACGATTCTAAGGTAATAGGGGCTATTCAGGTAGCTACTCTCGAAAGGCCTATTCTATCGGTAGTTGATCGTCTTGTCGGCGCCTTCCTGATCATTGCTCTTTGCGGAGTCATTTTGATGGGC
>JARLHM010000087.1 GCA_031292235.1 Syntrophaceae bacterium
CAATATTCTAGCTAATGTCGGTTCTTAGCAGCCGGTGGTTGGTGGTTTAGGTTTGACGGCCGCCTTCAGGGCAGCTTCCGCTTCAGCCTTTGTCTTAAATGGTCCTTTGACGACGCTCTTTACGTCCGCCGGCTTTTTGTCGGTTACAGCAATTTTGCCGGCCTCTTTCACGACAAAGAATTCTTCAGCGAGCGCAGACGTGGCAAAAGCAAAAGCTGTTAGCGCCATTAAAATCAACATTACTTTTAAGGCTTTCTTCATCAATCAAACCTCCTCGTGATTTAATTGGCTATTCCTAGCATGAAACGATTTGGCCTCCCAAACTATTTATCATAAGGGGCCCATTTTTCGGCCAGCCAAGCCATAACAAAGGCCCCCAACGCGGCTATAGTGATTATTTCCGCCATTGTCTCCATCGATGTCCCGAAATACTGCCACAGAGTTATGCGACCCATGTCCGAACTCTTATAAAAAGCACCCCACAAGGGCATGCCGAGCGCAAAAATGTCAATCCCGACGATCATGCCTATCAGGAACACAATGCTATCAATCTTGCCCGAGGCGACACCCACAACAGCGGTTCCAGGACAATAACCGCCAACAACGAAACCCAGGCCAAAAAGGACACCTCCGACAAGTTGAGGCCAGAAATAGGTTTTTAACAACGAGTAATCCAGAAGCAGCGAATAGTCAAAAAGTCCAAGGCGATTGAGGATTACCAATCCCAGCATCGCGGTGACAAGTGCGGAAAACATCACTCTTAGCACTCGCATATCGCGAAAATAGAATATGGACGTAAGGTTCCTGGAGTCGCCGAATCCGGCACGCTCAAGGACAAACCCAAACAGTACCCCAATGCCAATAGCCACAAAAAGACTGGTATGGACACTTATCACTTCGTTCAGATAAAGAGGACCCGTCATTGCCATTCCTTTCTCACAAAGTAAGCGGCGACAAACGCCGTTGCGAAAACGGTCATCATGAAGACCCAGCTACCTACCACCATCGTGGCTCCGCCACTAAGGGCCTGCCCACTCGTGCAACCCATGGCGAAACGAGTGCCTATTCCACCTACGACTCCACCTACGAACGCCAACAGCAGGCGGGCGCTTACAGGGAAAGTCGCCCCCTTTCCAACCGATAACTTGAATCTCTTAGCTGTGATGACCCCAATTAGTCCTCCAAAAAAAACACCAATGACTTCAAAAACCATCCAGTCAATCAAAGGATAATTAGCCCCGGATTTATAAAACCCATTGAAATATAGATTGTGTTCAACGGCTTGCGGAGCAGCCACATGGGACAAAACAGCCGCGGTTCTGGCAACAGCGCCCGAGGCTCCCAGGCCTGTGCCCATAATATAAAACGTTAGGAGCAAAACTAGCCCCAGCGCAATTCCCGCCAAAAACGGGTTCCAATAACCTTTTGTGTAATCAGGAGCATTCATTTTTTCTCTTCCTCCAACATTGGATCAGGGAGCGACCAAATTCTTAACAACTCAATTTTGGCCCATGATCGAAGATTTTAAGGCTGTTTCCTGTTTCAGTTTCTCTGGGACCCCTAAGCCAGCCTTTGTAGAATTTGCGGAAACTATGTCATTCCAAAGGATTGGGGATGGATCATTTACGCGCAATTCCCTAGGGCATTCCCTGAGAAACCGTCCTGTCAGCTCGAATACACCCGCGACCATTACAGCAATAAACGTTATGACAATTGTAGCCACAAGGGCGGCCGTTATCATCCTTCCTCTTTTCGCCTGGGCATTGTCATGATTGTTGGAAACGATCTCCTCGGAAGATTCAGACTCAATCTCGTTTTCCACAATTGTGTCTTTTCCAACTGGTGTTTCCTGATTGTCAGTTTGTGGTTCCATGGTTGTTCCCTAACTCAAAAAAAGTAAATTCATGGTCTTTTAAACATCTATCGCCTGTTCAATTCCAGAGACGTTCATCAAATCTCGTGCAATATCCAGCGGCTCTAAAACTAGAGACTGTATAGTCCAATTCTTCACTAAATGATTTGTGGAGGCGTCCCGGAAAATACGATCAGCGCCCTGATGCTCATTCCTCCTATCAGGACCAGGATGTCCGCCCCGACAACGAGTGCTTTAGGCATTTGTCCGTATTCCAAGAATTCGAAAACACTCAGAATGAATGGCACAACCAGCCCTAGTATCACAACAAGACCCCAGAAATATGGGCTTAACATTCCGGATATCAGCATGCCGGCGGAAGCCGCCGCTTCCGTAGACCGGGTCAAGGACATGAAAACCAACAGCATCAAAACCAAAGCTTCTACAGACAGGAATATAACGTGACCGAGAGCGAAGTTCGACAATGTCTTGATAGTATTAACGTCAATTATGGCGGCCAGGATCATTGCCGCCGCCAAACCTGTCGAAATCGCCGAAGCCAGAAACAGTACGGGCATTAATGGTGTATTCCAGAATGGGACTCCATTGACCACAGCAATAAGGACCCCAGTATAAGTAGCGGTCGCCACAGCGAAAATACTCCCAATAATTTCTATGATTGTTATATATTTTTGCGCCAGTTTTCCGACAAACGTTATTTCATTGAGCGCTGCGGCGTACACTAGGGCGATCGGAATGAAGATGGAGAGTATTATAAAACCCCAGGAGATCATGCTGCGTAAATTATTAACCATATAAACCTGACGCCACGGCTGCCAAAAACCTGCTTCAAGGTCAAGCGCCAAGCATAAAGTTCCTATCACTACCAGCGGACCAGCGACCAATGACCCTGCCCTTGCCAGAGCTTTAGACCAATCAGGCGCCAAGAGATCACATGCTACTGCCGCGATGAAAGCTCCAGAACCTGCTCCAGCAAGGAAAAGGTAAGTAATTATAAGCCAACCCCAAGCGCTCTCTTGCATGATTAGCTCCTCTTATAGAAAATTTTAGGAATTGTTCCCAAATCAGGTCTTAACGGTTGCGAGCCGGTTTTAGCTATGAATACTGAAACAGCGCTTTTAGGGTCATCCAGATCCCCGAAGAGACGAACTTGAGTCGGACATGTAGTGACACATGCAGGCGTTCCGCCATCACGAACAAGCTCAATACAAAGCCGGCATTTTTCGACTATACCCCGACGATGATCAATAATTCGCATCTTGTAGGGGCATGCCTCCATGCAGTACTTACAGCCAACACAAGTTTTGGGATTTACCAGGACAATCCCCTCCTTTGTGGTATATGTAGCGCCTGTCGGACACACCCGCTGACAGGGAGCGTTCTCACAATGGTTGCACTGCAGGGGAATGAATTCTTTATCGTAAGAAGGATATCGCCCCCGGTCCCTGTGTTTTATCCAATTAAAAGTTTCGTTCGATTCCAGGCTGTTTTGATTTTGACATGCGACCCGGCACGAATGACACCCTATACATTTTGTAATATCAATCGCTATTCCGTAACGCGGCATAGTGGGTTCCTTAAATCCTTCCGGCTGTGCTGAAACTTAAAAGAACCGCCGGCAATTTTGCTATCCTTTAGTGACATCAGGTAAAGCTTATGGCTTTAGAAGACCCGGTTCATGCCGGTGTTTTCTCAACTCTTACAATTATTTCGTTTGACATGCAGTGTCCGAGTACAGGTTCGAAGTAAGTTGGGAGAAAATCGTTGTAAGATATTCCGTAGCCAAACGCTGTATGAAGCTTCTTTGAATAGACCCCATACGAGCTTGGCAGAAAAACGCAATCTCTGTGAATGCCCTGAGTCAAGAGTGCCCTCGCTCGACCTTTTCCCACATTATTGCTTATGGTCATGCAGTCCCCATCTTTTATTCCAAGGGCCTTTGCTTTGTCCGGATGGATCCACACCCTGGTCATGTCGTTCAACACGGAAATTTCTTTTAGGTATTCCTGATTGATGGTTTTGGCATGCGTATGGTGAGCCTGTTTGCCATGTATCAAACGGAACGAGTGTCTGTCGCTCTCGTCTGGGGTCACGAGAGGATCTTCCCATTCTGGCGCCGAAGGTAAATTCAAATCTTTAAGTGTTGAAGAAACAAACTCAAGTTTCCCGCTTGGTGTTTTGAAGTGAGGCGGCCCAGGTTCCCATTTTCCTCCAAGATCTATAACCCCTTCCATTTTTAGCCGTTCAAGTGTCACACCCAGAGGAGCGAGCGCGGCCCGATTGTATTCGTCCAGGGTAAAATTGAAATAATCTCCTGTTCCAAGGCTCTTGGCCAATTCAATAAGGATTACAACCATTGGTTTAGTGTCGTAAAGAGGCTTGATAACAGCCTGCCTAATAGCAACCTGGTGTGAGTCATAGCAATGGTTCGTGTGAACAACGTCATCACGTTCCAGGTAATATGACTCCGGCAATATGTAATGCGCCAGGGAGGCTGTTTCTGAAAGAACGTAATCAAAACTTACAAGAAGATCCAACTTTCTGTATCCCTCGATTACTCGAGCAGGATTCGGACATGTACGAAGCGGATTGTTGTGATAAACAAACCCGGCCTTTAACTTCCCCGCAATCGCAAGTTCTGGGATGGAGTGAGTCAGTCCGAGTCCGACTGGAGTAATCGGGTAACGGTCAACGTCTCCACTGCCATCGACCATAACCCCTTCCAATTCAGGAAGTTTAGGGAACTTCTGAGAATCAAGCTTGCCAAGTTTAACTTTTGGAGGATCGAACATACCTCCTCGCTGGTTAAAATTCCCGAGCAGTCCATTAACACAGGCGACCGCTCTGACAAGCTGAAAACTGTTTTTATATTGTGTGCCCAAAGCTCCATGATAACCGCGATGGACGAATGACTGGGGGGCATACTCTGCTAGATCACGAGCAAGTTTCCTAATGACAGCTTTGGGGACGCCGGTTTTCTGTTCAGCCCAATCAGGTGTGTAGTCCTTAAACTTCTGAGACAACTCGTCAAAACCTACAGTGTATTTATCAATGTAATCCTTTTGATAGAGGTTTTCCTCGATCAGGGTGTTGCCCAATGCCAGCATTAGGGCCAGATCTGTCCCAGGTCTTATTTGGACCCACTGATGGGTATAAGAAGCCAGTTCGCTGAAACGGGGGTCAATGGCAACAAACCGGGCGCCTCTATCCTTGGCTTTTGAAAGATCGCTCAACTGTCTTAAACGTAAACCTGCCGCGATATTTCGACCCAAGAATACAGCAAACCGGGTATGTTCAAGGTCGTGCTCCGGTTTGGCCGAACCAGTGGTTATCCACCAACCAATATTTCGAGGTAAAAAGCATGTGCTGGCATGTGAAAACACATTGGGTGATCCCAAAGCATTCATAAAGCGGGAACAAAGGCTAGCGTTTCCTTCAGGATACTGCAACAGGAAAAGTGATTGCGGACCGTGTTTCCCAATGATTTCGTGAACCTTTTCCCCTATTTCCCTGTATGCCTGTTCCCATGAGATGGGTTGAAATTTGTTAGGCCCCGTACGTTTCAGAGGGGATCTTATTCTATCCTTGTTGTAAACTTCGTGGAGAAGAGCATGTCCTTTAGCGCAAATTCGACCATGGTTGTTCCCGGCGATTGGAATCCCTTCCGCCTTCCAGATACGATCGCCACGAGTGTAAACTTTGATAGCGCACCAGTTTCCGCATCCGTCACAGAGAGTGGGTGTAATTTTGAGATCATTGGAATCGTTTTTACTGTTAGCCCACGAGTCAAAATTCAAGTAATTTGAAGCGACAAGAGAAGCTCCGCCGACGGCTGATCCGATGATGAACTTTCTTCGGCTGATCCCGCTCCTATTCATAAGGCCTCCGCTCAGGAGATGTTTCTACTCATTGATATATATAGATATTAATATATAGTCAACCCTTTTTTGAAAATTCAAAATTAAATTTAGCCGGGTGCATTTCAGATTTAAAGTGGTCCCAACCGCTCGGGATTATTGGAATTGTTTCTCCAGAGACCTTTACAAGCTTGATGCCCGGCGTTGAGTCAAAAACGCCTATCTCGATTAAATCCCATCCTTCAGCCGAGGCTCTAAGTCGGATTTCACCGAATTTATCGGGTTTGATTGCGGCCAGCAGAATATAGTCCTCGCCCCCATTCAAAACCCATTCGAGAGGATCAATCGCAAGATGCCCGGCGAGCCTTTTAAGAGGTTCAGAAACAGGTAACTTGGCTTCGAAAATGGTGGCGCCCAATCCGGATTGTTTACAGACATGCCCAAGGTCTGAACTGAGGCCGTCGGAAATATCAATGGCAGCGTTGCAAGCGTTTGATTGGGCTAATGAGCGACCCTGTCGCAGATGTGGGGTGGGACTCAGATGGGCGTTAATGAGCGAAGACGCTATATTCTCGGGGACATCGCGTGAATTTAGAAGCAGCTCCAAGCCGGCTGACGAATCTCCCAAATATCCAGAGACGACTATGATGTCACCCGATTGAGCGCCACTACGTAAAAGCGTTTGCCCGCTTTTTGAAACTCCTGTTACGGTGATGTTTATTATGAGGTCTGTTAATGAACGTGTTGTGTCACCACCTAAAATGCTTACCTTGAATCTGTCACCCAGATCGCTCATCCCTTTGTAAAAGTTTTCCAGCCAATTGATTTCCACATGGTCTGGAACAGCAAGGCTCACAAAAGCGTCTTTTGGGGTTCCTCCACACGCGGCTATATCGGATAGGTTTACGGCTAACGCCTTAGCCCCTAAAGCTTGGGCGCTTTGCCAATCCAATAGGAAATGTACGCGCTCTATCAGAAGATCGGTGGTCACGAGGAGATTTAAATCAGGGGACACTTTTATTACTGCGCAATCATCACCTATCCCGCGTAAAACGTCAGGATTGTGGATTTTGCACAGAGGCTCGATCCTGTCGATGAACCCAAATTCTCCAATGTCCTTTAATTTCATTAAGAAACCGGGGCGATATCAATAAGGAATCAAAAAGTTGTCCGGCTGTTCTCAGAGTTTCACAGTCTCATTTAATCCATTTGTTCGGATTTGCTTCGCCTTGAGGACTTGACGCTTCAGTGATTCGGTGGCCGCAAGGGGATCATCCGCAGACACTATTGCGCTTACAACAGCCACGCAATCGAGCCCAGCCAGGATGACGCCGGAAACGTTGTCGAGTCCAATTCCACCGATTCCTACAAGCGGGACGGGGGTGGCTGAGCGCGCCCTAACTACTCCTTCAGTTCCCCAAGGAGTCGATATGTCCTTTTTGGTAGACGTAAAAAACACTGGACTTATAGCGAAGTAGTCGACTAAAGAAGCCGACCTTTCGTTAATTTGCGAGAGATCGTTTACAGACCAGCCTATGATTTTATGCGGTCCCAATATTCGACGGGCTATTTCCAGTGGGAGGTCCGATTGCCCGAGGTGAACTCCATCAGCGTCGAGCGCAATTGCCAGGTCGATCCTGTCGTTAATAATTAGTGGCACATTATGCTCAGCGAGCAATTCTCTGATTTCCACTCCTCGAAGAAAAAAATCCTTTGCGCTCAGACGCTTTTCTCTAAGCTGAACGGCTGAAACGCCTCCATTCACAGCGGCCTTTACGACTTCCAGATTGGATCTTGTCCTTGAAAGGGCAGTGTCCGTAACGAGATAAACATCCCATTTTGACAAATCTTTCATATAGAAAGAATCCTCGCATTCAGGCGAAACTCTTCAGATGTAACGTTATATAATTCATCCAACACGCCGACCCAAAATGAACCGGGGCCGGCAGATTTTATTGAAGCCTTTTCCGCCACTAACTTGAACAAAGCGAGTGCGCTTGCGGTAGCTAAAAGAGCGTCTTTTTCGACAGCGAGGAAAGCCGCGACAATAACGCTCGCAGCGCATCCAGTACCGGTAACGCAGGCCATCATCGGTGATCCACCGGCTATAACAAGAGATCTTTTCCCATCGGTCACAAAATCCTTAGATCCTGTAACAGCGACAACCGTGTTCAGTGACGTAGCCAGCGTCGATGCCGATTCCATAGCTTCCTCAGTCGAGTTCACTGAGTCAACCCCTCTGGTCTTTGATCCTACCCGAGCAATAGAAAGAATTTCAGACGCGTTGCCTCTAATGACGGTTGGGGTTGAAAATCTCGCGATGTTGCAAGCTGTTTTTGTCCTCAATTTAGTGGCTCCGGAACCTACCGGATCTAACACGAACGGTTTCATTGAAGCTCGAGCCAATTGAGCCGCCGACTCCATGGATTCTATCCAGGCGCTGGATAGCGTCCCAATATTTATTACCAACGAGTTCGAGATGGCTGAAATGTCTTCAATTTCCTCCAACGCGTGCGCCATTATAGGCGCCGCTCCCAGCGCCAACAGAACATTGGCCGTGGAATTCATGACCACAAAATTGGTTATACTGTGGACTACAGGACGGATTTCCCGAATTCTGCTGAGTAAATCGCCGGCTTTTTGAGCTGTCTCAGTCACTATACACAACCTCATTCCCTAGCCTACACGAGTAAATCAACGTTGAAACCAGTCTGTTTAGGGACGACATTTTATGGAGCAATTATTCGCCTGGCGGCTCCTAGCAAGGTTCAAACGTTTCTGATAATATGACCAGAGTGATCTGTATGCCCCCGGAATTGATCCTCGCTTTTGAAATCCTTGAACTATTTCTGTCGCGCGCTCCGTCTTTTCAGCATATGACATCTGTGTCCTATTTTGTTGATATTCCCTGATCTCAGGAAACATGACCATAGGAATGCAGCCTGTTGAGCATCTTTCAAAAGCCTGGGAAATCCGTTTGAAAATTACCGGAAAAGGCTCTTCTTTGATATTCCCGAAGGAAACCTCGCTAACTTCACATGGTTGGACATCCCCCGTGGAAGTAATAAATAGATACTCAAAACGGCATTGACAGCCTAGGGCTTGGTCCTTTTCTAGCCAGGTTGAGAGCCCACTCAACGGGGGATGTTCCGCGAATTCGGGGTCCGCGTAAAGCTTCTTTTGGAGGTTGGCCAAGACAGCGCTATGCGCAAGGACACCGTGGCAGGCTTCTCGTCCAGAAGGTTTTTTCTCCATCACCCGAATTTCAGCTACTCCCAATTTTTTCGCAAGATTATAATATTCTTTAAAACTTTTAGGTTCTAAGAAATCTTCAGGAGGTACTAGGGAAAGGCAGGTGTAAACGCCGGCCTTTTTGAAAGCGTTTACAGCGTTACAAGCATTGTCAAAGGCCTTTGATGATCCTCGAAATCCATTGTGAATACTTGGGTCGAAATGATCGAGGCTGATCCACACACCGAACAAACCATTTGCTTTTAACTCAGCCGCCCGGTCCTCGGTTACTCCGTATCCCGATGTAAACATCCACAAACATGTGTCCGGGTTCACATGTTTGACTAGACGAAGGAATCGATCATATCTGTACATCGGTTCCCCGCCATGAAGAATTATCATGGGTACTCCCAAAGCTTCCACTTCGGTAATTGTTTTCTTGAGCAAGTCTTCATCTAAGTCGGTTTTGGTTACCCGTCTTGCGTTCGTGGAACAAAAAGGGCAGGAATATGGGCAACAGTTGGTAGTGGAGATGGAAACAATGCCCGAGGGGGCTTCTGTCATGTCCAGATTATTAATATAATTTTTTATACGCTTATCAAACGCGGTCGAGGGGAAGGGTGGAAATGTGCTGTCAAGAACGACCTGGTCGCCAAATCGGACCATCCGGCGATACTTGAGAACCGTGTATTCCAGAAAAGACAATTTGACGAAATTGAACAAAGAATCATTCCAATTAAGCCCCTTCTTCCGTCGAAGTAGGACATTTTCAGAGTCTGTCAAAATTTTTAACGCTGAAACGAAAAATCGTCCGACCATTTTGATATTATCAACACCGTTGAGGTTCGAGGTGTTTCCGGGTTCAAACATAAACTTACTCCGTCTAATATGACATTAACAATTTACACGTGCCGTAAAAAGTGTCTCAATGATCCTGGAAGCTTTTCGCAGATCTTCAGTTGTATGGTCGCTCATTACAGTTAGCCTCAACCTTGATGCCCCCTCACGAACGGAGGGGAACCTTATCCCCTGGACAAACAGTCCCTGGTCCAAGCACGCTTCGCTCATCTTCATGGTACGGTCTGATGGTCCAACGTGAATCGGTCGAATGTGACACGGAATCTCTCTACGCGGCAAAACTCTTTGGAGCATTTCATCCATCCGTTTAACGTTGCTCTTTAACATAGAGCGACGTTGATCACCCTCGGGTGAGACGATGATTTTCAAAGCTTCAAGCGCAGCTTCGGAAACAGCAGGAGAATGCGCTGTAGTGAAAATGAAAGATCTGGCTTTATTCACCAGCAAATCTATTAATGAACGGCTTCCGGCCACATAGGCGCCGCTAACTCCAGCGGCTTTCCCCAGTGTTCCCATCTGAACGTCGGGAATAGCGCCCAGCGCCGAGCATAGCCCCTGACCCGACGGGCCGTAAATACCGGTCGCGTGAGCTTCATCAACAACCATGAACGCGTCATACTCCCTGCACAAATTTAGAAGTTCTTTGAGAGGGGCATGGTCACCATCCATTGAAAATACAGACTCGGTAATCAGAAGTTTTCGCCGAAACCCTGGTTGTTTCAAAGCATCCGACGCGCTATTCAGGTCAAGGTGCCTGTATACCGAGATCTTGGCCCTCGAGAGTCTGCAACCATCAATTATACTGGCGTGATTTAGTTCATCTGAAATAACCAAATCCTCCTTGTTTGTTAGCGTAGTCAGGATCCCCAAGTTGGCCTGATAGCCGCTTCCAAAAACCAACGCCGCTTCCGTTTTCTTCCAGTTGGCGATAAACTCTTCCAATTGACGGTGACTGTGGGTATTCCCAGCTATTAATCGAGAAGCGGTAGAACCGGCCCCATAAGTGTGCACTGCTTTAGAGAATGCCTCCAAGATTTGTGGGTGGCCAGCAAGGCCGAGGTAATTGTTACTGGAAAAATTGAGAACACTTCGACCATCTATATTTATTATTCTGCCAGGAATACCTGATACTTCTGGCATTCTACGATAAAGCGCTTTCTCTTTTAGCGTTACAATTTCACCGACCAGGTCCCAATTTTTTGAAGGTGTTCTTAGCATATCGTGGACTCAACCAATCCATATATAATATAATAAAAGTGAGCGGGTTTTAAAAATAGCAAAATATCTGTTCGGATGACAACGGAGTCGAAATTGTAGCATGAAGATAAGATTTTGGGGAACTCGAGGTTCTATAGCCGTGCCTGGGCCTGAAACGGTTATTTTTGGAGGTAATACTACTTGTGTAGAGATTACAACCGATTCAGGCAAAACCGTTGTGATTGACGCCGGAACCGGAATACGGATCCTTGGGGATTCCTTGCTCAGGCGACCTGAAATAAAATCCATTCATCTCTTCATGACCCATGTCCACTGGGATCATTTAATGGGGCTACCATTCTTCGGGCCACTTTTCCGTCCGGATTTCCACATCGTAGTCAATGGATGCAGAAAGTGTTTCGAAGGCCTCCAAAGAATTTTTAGCAGTAATTATATCGATGGGGCCTGGCCGGTATGTTTCGGAGACCTCAAGGCGCGAATCGACCCCCCACCCGAATTTCCAATGGCGGTAGTCGCTTTGGACGATGTCTTGGTGGAGCAACATAAATTACAGCATCCTCAGGGAGGTCTGGGGTTCAAGTTCACTGAAGGTAATAAGAAATTTGTTTTTCTTACCGACAACGAACTTACTGAAGAAGGATGGGCCGGCGCCTGTTTCAAAGATTTTGTGAACTTCTGCCAGGAAGCGGACGTGTTGGTTCATGATTGCCAATATTTTCCTGAAGAAGTCGTCAGCCGAAGGGGTTGGGGCCATTCAGACACTAAAACAGTGGCTAAACTGGCTATAGAGACCGGAGCCAAAAAATTGATACTTTTCCATCACGACCCGTGGCGCACTGATAAAGGAGTTAAAGAAATTATAGACCGGTGCGCGCAGGAGCTTGATCGATTTAATTGCGAAATTTCGGTCGACGCCGCACGTGAAGGCGCTATAATAAATCTATAAATTTTCTGCATTTCAGATTTTCAAGACCGACCTGATTGATTTTATCTGTTCGCATCGAAACAGGTAAGCGCTTACCCCAAAGACAGCCATTCCCGCCAAAATGGAAATGCCTAGAATTAGGAAATTCTTTCCGGTTAGCCCATGAGACCATAGGCCAAAATCTTTGATGAAGACCAAAAAGGCGCCCATAATAATTGACCCCGCGGAAATTTTACCGATTGAAACCAGGAACTCTGAAACCTCAAACCATTTTATCCTTTTGATCAGAATCACGAAAAGAAGCACAAAATTAAACGCCGCGGCAATTGTAGTAGCTAAAGCCAATCCACCATGTCTCATGGGGTTCATCAAGATCAATCCTGCGACCAAATTCATTATTACTGCCACAAGAGAGATCCATAAAGGAGTCTTTGTGTCTTTCAGTGAGAAAAAAGCCTGAGTTACTACCTTAAGCCCTGAAAACGCCCATAGCCCGGCAGTGTACCATAACAAGGCGTACGCTGTCTCCGCAGTGTCGAGTTGTGTGAAACGGCCATGTTGGAACAGTACGCCTATGATAGGTCCTCTTAAAATTATAAGGGCCACTGACGCCGGTATTGTAAAGAAGGCTATGAGACGTAAAGAAAAAGATACTGACTCCCCCAGTCCCTTGTAATCACCTGTGCTTGCCAGTCGTGACATAGAAGGCAGAGCGGCGGACCCCAAGGCTATCGCAAATACTCCCAACGGCAATTGTACTAACCTGTCGGCATAATATAGCCACGAGACACTCCCAGAAGGCAACGTGGACGCAAGCACCGTCCCAACAAGGACATTGATCTGGTAAACAGCCCCTCCTATAGCCGCAGGCACAAAAAGCCTCCCCATTCTCTTCAAAGGTGGATAACCGAAATGAAAGTCAGGTTTGAGGGTAATTCCTTCAGATACCAAAAAAGGTATCTGAAGGCAAAGCTGAAAAACTCCAGCCGCTGTCACTGCCCAGGCCAGCGATTGATATGGCGTCCAGTCTATCCAACGAGTAAGAGCGAGAACGCCTGCAATCATTGAGAGATTAAGGAGAATTGGCGCGGCCGCTGGCGCGGCGAAACGTCCGAGACTATTTAACACCCCTGAAACCAGGGCGACCAGAGAAATAAAAAATATGTATGGGAACATTATCCGGGTCAATTCAACGGTAAGATTGAATTTTTCGTGATCACTGAAAAAGCCCGGAGCTGTAACTCTAACCACCTGAGGCGTAAAGACAATCCCCATAAACGTGACCACGAGCAGGACCAAAGCGGCGAATGTGACGGCTATCCTGGCAAGTCGAACACCTTCGTCTCTACCGCTCCGATGCATGGTATCTATGAAAGTGGGAACAAACGCCGCTGAAAGAGCGCCTTCCGCAAACAGTCGGCGAAGTAGGTTCGGGATGCGAAAAGCCACAAAAAACGCGTCGGCCCCTGTTCCTGCTCCCAGGAATATGGCAATGATCATGTCTCGGATAAATCCGGAAATCCGGCTTACGCTGGTCCAGAAACCAACTATTCCCGCAGCCTTGGTGATCAATTTTTTTTCAGACGCTATTTGGTTCTTTATGGTGGTAGGTTTCAAATTGGACCATTTCTCCGATGTGTTAATTTTCAAGTATTGGTTCAAACGATGCGTAAATGCGCTCCGTCTGTCGAGGCTTCAAATTCTACTAAAGCTCCAACAGGTAGAGTGATGTTTGGTAAAACATGCCCATGAGGAAAATTCGAAATCACCGGAATGATGTCAGGTTTCACGTAATCGAGCACGATCCTCTCCACAGTAGATGTCGCAGTTTCCGGATCGTCCCCCGCAAATTGACAGATTATTACTCCACCGATGTTCTCGAAAATACCCGCTAGTTTCATTTGTGTAAGCATGCGGTCAATCTTATAAGGAGGTTCATTTACATCTTCAATGAATAAAACGCAACCTGTGAAATTTGGGCAGTAAGGGGTCCCCAAAAGAGAAACCAGTAAAGATAGACAGCCCCCCAAAAGAGGCCCCTTCATTTTTCCGGGCCTTAACACTTTCAACCCGGGGGAACCAACTTCACGAACAATTTGATAATGTGCGACTGGCTCAGTGATAGCTTCAACAAAGGAAATCATGGAATTTTCATCCAACCCTGAATTGATTTGTCCCGCTACCATCGGTCCTGCCAATGTAATGACGCCGCAGCGTTGGAAAACGGCCATAGACAGAGCAGTGAGGTCACTCATTCCGATCATGATCTTGGGGTCACTTAAAATTGCCTTGTAATTGATTTCCGGGAGGATCCTCATGGAGCCGTACCCACCGCGGGCAAAGAAAATCCCTCTTATAATAGGGTCCAAAAAAAACTTGTTCAATTCCTCTACGCGATCATGGTCCGAGCCTGCCAAGTAATCTTTCTGTTCATGGATATTTTGACTGAGTCGAACCTTAAGCCCCAGACCTTCCAGAAGTTCGATTCCCTTTTCCAGGTCTGAAGTTTTTACAGGGCCTGAGACCGCCGCTATTCCAACAACATCACCCTCCCTGAGGGGTTTGGGAATTGTTGACCTAAATGTCACGATCGCCCACCATTCACTTATAATCTCTAAAAGTTGTTAACCTTTTGTGGGAGTGATAATATTCCCTCGTGAGGAAAAAATGTCAGTAATTTTTCATGTCGAGGACGAAAGTTCTGTAAGGCTTCTGTATAGGGAAGTCTTTGAGGAACTGGGCTTCCAGGTGATTCAAGCGTCGGACGCGGAAGAAGCCCTAAAAATGCTTAAAGGTTCTAAACCTGACGTTATAATTTTGGACCTCAAGATGCCGGGTATGGGCGGTAGAGGGTTCCTTGAAAAATTCCACCGAATGAAATTAAAAATCCCCTTGGTGATCAGTTCTGCTTATCCATATTTTCGTAATGATCCGTCGATGCCCCATGTTGACGCGTTCGTCGTTAAATCAGGCGATTTGACCGAACTCGTAGACAAAGTGCGGGAGCTTGTAAACAGAGTAAGGATCTTGTGAATCTTAGCCTGGAATGCAACCCAATTGTCTTAACCCTTCAAAAACTATAATTCCTGCCGCTGTAGATAGATTGAGACTTCGCGTTTTTTTTAGATCTATCGGAATTCTAGCTATTCTGGATGGAAATTGACTAAATAACTCCCCAGATAACCCTGATGTCTCAGGGCCGAAAAGAATGTGGTCCCAGGGCTTGAATTCCAGTTTGTAATAAATGTCTCCTCTCTTGGACCCAGTCAGAACAATTTGATTTGGGTTGGCCGATTTCAGGTATTCCTCAAGGCTTTCCCAGACAACAAGGTCAAGCTTCTTCCAATAGTCCAGCCCTGCCCTCCTTAAATGTTTGTCATCAATATGAAATCCAAGCGGCTTAACAAGATGTAGGCGTGCTCCAACCGCTACACACAATCGTCCTATGTTGCCGGTGTTAGGAGGAATTTCAGGGTTGACAAGCACTACATTAAACATTTACACCTTCCGCCCCGACCATTACGGCCTATAATGGAGATATTCGCTTGGGATGGTTGGTAATATTGCTTACATCAGGACAGTTTTGTTCCACGGGATGAGATCCGCGACTTTCGAAATTTCATATCTGATTGAATTAACATCCGTTTCCTTGTCCCCGATCAGCACAAACGCGTCATCGTATGTATGAGTACCGGTAAAGATGTCATTGTGACACAAAGTCGTGGCGTTTATCGAAGCTTTGATATCATAACCAGGTCGAGGCAGTACCACAATATCAGGGGCAAGCGTAAAACATGGCCCACTATAAATCTCTTCCCTGGTTTTTACGGCCGTGAACAACGGTTCGTTCAAGTCATCGGACAAATTGCGGGCCGAAGGGCCTAGATCAGATAGGCGTAACTTTGAAAGGTCATTCTTAAGTCTTGTCCTTATTTCAAACGCCTGCCTTTCAGAAAGAGCCCCGTTTTTGAACCTGGACCGAGAGTTGATGTGGATTCTCGTCGGGTCCAAGGCAAACGCACGCGATTTCGGATTGATGTTTGAAATATCACGAGGGTCATCGGATTGGAAACTCAGGTAACCCAACAATCGCAAGAGGTAGTTTAAATTGACATGAGTTTTGAGGTCGGTAAAACCATGATCGGACAAAACCACTTTGCGCGTCTGTGTTTCAAGCCGCTCAAAAAATCGACCCACAAGACTATCCACTTTCCGATAATAAGAGATCACATCGTTATGATATGGGTGGGTCTGATCTTCCAACGCGTCAAAAAGAAAATGATTAAGGCGGTCTGTCCCCGTAACTACAAATATGAAGAGGTCCCACGGTTCCTGAACCAGCTTGAAAACGACTTCTTCAAGTGAACGGAGGGTTGCAAAAAGATCATCGACAAGGAATGCCCTACTCTGTCGGGCTCGAACGTTATCGGTATCAGTTTTATATCCTGTAGACCTGATCCATGGAATCAAGGATTGTGGGTAAATTGCCCTTTCAAATATTGGCGACACGAAACCGGCGATCAACTGCCCATTCAATGGTCTGGCAGGATAGGTGAAAGGAAGATTGACCACAATCGATCGTTTCTCGGGATATTTGTTCCAGATAACAGGGGCCTTGATGTCATCAAATGATGGGAGTTCCAGCCGGATTTCGTCCTTGGCCACATCTGTGAAACCGAATATGCCATGGTTACCAGGCCCCGTACCGGTCATGAACGATGTCCATGCGACGCTTGAAATGGGTGGTATACTTGAGTTCATACGACATAGGACCCCTTGTGCGGCGAGTTCCCCTAAAAAAGGCATAACTTGAAGTTCAAAAAACTTTTTTAACAGGGAGTGTGGAACACCATCGAGTCCTACAAAAGCAATTTTGTTGAATTCCATCATTTCTGAACCATTAATTCTTAAAGATCTTTCAACCTTTTCTTCATGTCCTCTAGAATTGAATATGGCAACGGAGGCCTATCAGGGAAAACCCCGAGTTCTGTTCCGGGTTTGTTGGCCCCATGATAATCAGTCCCGCCGGTAACGACCAAATCTAACTTGGAAGCCAGCCTAACGTACATCCGAGTTTGTTCTCTAGTATGTTTCGGATAATAGGCTTCAATTCCCTTGAGTCCGATATCGATGAGAGAAATTACAATCTCCTCAAAACGATCCGGATTATTCTGATTTAGTGAATACGGGTGAGCCATTACAGGTATGCCGCCTGCGTCAGTAATCAATTGCAAAGTTTTATGCGCGGGCAATTTCACCTTGGGAACGTATGCGCAGGCCCCTTTCTTCAGATATCTTTCGAAGGCTTCCTGAATCGTCTTTACATAGCCTTTTCGAAACATAAGATTAGCTAGATGAGGTCTGCCAGGGGAACCATCGCCGGCGATCTTCTTGACCTCTTCTTCCCTGATGAATACGTTTTGAGCCTGAAGCTTGGCCAAGATCCTGGAAATCCTGGATCGTCTCTCGATTCTAAGGAAATTTAAGGATTTTTGTAAATCGGAATGGTCAGAGCGTATAAAAAAACCAAGGATGTGGAGAATGCCCAAATCATAGTCGGCGCTAATCTCGACTCCAGGCACAACTTCCAATTCAAGTTCAAGATCACTGACCGCCGATTGAGCAGGTTCTATACCATCTAGAGTATCGTGGTCCGTGATGGCGATTGCACGCAGTCCAATGGTTGAAGCGTATTGGACCAGTTCAGCCGGAGTCATTGTGCCGTCCGACATGTTGGTATGAACATGCAGGTCTATTGAAGGGCCAGGAGCAAAACGGGCCACTGAATTTAAATGTTTAATCGAATTTCTCCTCTAAGATCCCGATTCGTGCAATACTCTGTCTACAGTTTCGGAAAAAGTGGCCCAGATTCCGTTAATCCACTCGAGTGATTCAGGTTTCATCAGAACGCTTCTCAAGCAGGTAATATAGTCCTGGTCCCAGTTGAAATTTCCCCAACACCCTTCGAATAATTCTTTGGGCAAATTTGCTTTGGCAAGATGCAAATTCGCGGCCGCAGAGGCTTCAAAAACAGCGTCATTAAGTCTGGAAGCTTCGGAAGCCTTACCGGCTCGAATCGTCCAGACTATTATATCAAGCTCAGGATTTAGTCCCGTTAGAAACCTTGGGTCAGATTTGATTCTATCAAAAAATGTAAGAGCGGCTGTCCGGCAGTTTTCTAGGTCTCTGGCAAAAGCCCCACCTCTAACCATTGGAAGCAACCGCTGAGTGGCCCACAAAGCGACAGCGGAAGATCCGGGTCTTGAGCACTCCAGGCTGATTTCTCCCAGATGCATTTCAGATGAGGTGAAATATGTATATGGTGAATCGTGCTTGTAAAATGCGCCTACGGAAGGGTCTTTGAAAATTACACAACCACAGCCATACGGTTGAAGGCCGTGTTTGTGGGGATCGATCACGATGGAATCAACTTGATTCAGCATGTCGTAAACGGTTCTGGTTTGAGGCCCCAGATTGTCGGCCAGTATGAAATAGCCGCCGTACGCCGAATCAGCGTGAATTCTGAACCCATAATAGCTTTGGAGTTCAAGTATCTCAGGTAATGGGTCGATCGATCCTGTGGCCGTTGTGCCGATTGTAACTACTATTGTGCCTACATCTCCTTTGTCCAGCGCCTCCTTGATGGAGGACACCTTCATGCGCGCCATACTGTCTACAGAGACTGATTCAAAAGGTATGTTCAGTACACCACAGATTCGGCTGTGAGTGTAATGGGCCTGCTGAGAAGCCAATATTTTACGGTTCGGCCGTAAGCGACTTGAAATCCACAAGGCTTCAAGGTTGGCCATCGTGCCACCACTGCACAGATGGCCGAGGTGCTTCCGCCATCCAAACATGTCGGCAATTTGGGCTACTGCTTCCTTTTCCATTGCAGAACTGGCCCTCCCTCCATCAAACGCGTGGTTATTGGGATTTATCCACAAGGACAGCATGTAGGCCAAACGCGCTACTGGATGCGGCGGTTTCAGCATTTGGCCGATATAGTTTGGATGCTGGTACGGATAATTGTCTTTCATCCGGAAAGCGACTTCATTTAGGACATTTCGGATTGAGTCAACATCAACGCTGGGTTGGAATTCCGGCAAGTCGCTGAACCCCGATTCCAAAATTTCGAGGGCTTCGGGCAGCAAATCAAGAGTCTTGGTTTCAAATGTCATAACAGTTCCTCAGAAAAAAGTGTTTTGGAAAACCCTCCACCGCCAAGTTATTCTTGACTCAAATATTCGTTTGGCATGTATCAAAGAAGTGGCTAATTTGGGATAATCTTTAACAGACGTATTTACTACTGTCAAACCGCACGGTTCAGATTGTAACAAGACTATTGGGAACCGCTAAAAGCGCAAACAGAGGTGGAATAATCAAGATGGACCTGGCCCTAATCCAGAAAGTGACGGTTGAACTTGAAAATGAAATTGTCGGGGGTCTGATTTCAAAAATCTTTCAGCCGCTTCCCCGAGAGTTGGCGCTGAAAATCTTTATTCCGGGTAGAGGAGACAGACGGTTAATGTTGAGCGCGGATCCAAAATTAGGGAGGATTCATCTTACCAAGCTCAGGATACCCAACCCTCCGAGACCGCCAAGGTTTTGCGCATACTTGCGGGCGCATCTAGCCAACGCGCGAATAGTCAAAGTCTCATGCGCCAATGATGATCGAATTGTAACTATATCGTGCGAAGTAAGATCTCTGGAATCGAGGTTGAAAATAGATTTAATTTTAGAATTCCTGGGACGGGATTCCAACATCATTCTCGTCGACGCGAATCGAGGATTGATCATGGATTGCCTCCATCATCTTCCCAACAAGACGGACCATAATCGGGTTGTGCTGCCTGGGACTGAATATGCGGCGCCTCCTCAAAATCCCAATCGATTTGTGGCGACAACTACCAAATACACTCCTGCCGAAATCTCCACAGGCTGTTTCAGTAACGAAGAACAAAGCGCATTCTCCGGGGGCGTTAAGGAAAAACCGGATTATCGTGATGACGCCGCCAGTGTTAATGATTGTGTTGATACCCTATACAGTAATCTTTTGCTTGATTCTTTGATTGAGAACTTCCGTCGTAAGATCGCCAAGCCCGTTAGGATGAGAATAAGAGGACTTGCAAATCGGGCCCTAAAGATCGAAAACGACAAACAACGGCTGGGAAAATATATTGAACAAGCCAAATTTGGGGAACTCGTAAAAACCGCCTTAGGTAGTTTAAAGAAAGGCTTGTCGTCTGTCGATGTGACTGACTGGGAAACCGGAACGATAATAAGGGTCCCGTTAGACCCTGCCTTGGACCCTGTTTCAAACATGCGGAAATTTTTTGCTCATTCGGCCAAAGGTAAGCGAGGAATCCGCATTACTGGAGAGCGACTTGAAATAACAATTCAGGAAAAGAGGGCCGTGGAAGAATTGCTATATTTCATAAATGAAGCCAAGACGCAGGAGGAGTTGGAAATTCTATCGGCTGGACTAAATCAGACAACGCATTTTGCACGGAATTCCGCTACACAGAATAAACTGAGGCCCTCTAATCCTTATAAGCCAACCCAAAATCACCTCGAGAATACAAGCCCTTCGGGACTCAAAATCTTTGTAGGCAAGAACTCCAGAGGAAACGACTTTATTCTTAGAGCTAAAGCTCAAAACGGGGACACTTGGTTTCATGTCAAAGACGCGCCCGGTTCCCATGTGGTCCTGTTTTCCAGGGAGAGTCAAGTCCCTTCTGAATCTGACATGCGTTACGCCGCGACCCTTGCCGCCCAACATTCTAAACTAAAAAATACCGCGAAAGTGGAGGTCATGTACACCGATGTAAAAAATGTGTCCAGAATTAAGGGGGGACTTTTAGGGCAGGTCAAAATAGGCAAACATAAGACTATGGTAGTTGATTTGGACGAATAATCTAGGTTGTTTTTTCTGTGTTTATGTGCTAAATATCCAATTTAATAGTAAAAACATATCCGATTCCCCACTTCTCTCTGGACCTGTCGGAAGAGAAATACCAAGATGAGCAGATCGAGAGTCCTAGTCGTCGAAGACCATCCTCTTAGCCGTCGTATTCTGGAGACGATGCTTACGAAGAGTTATGAGGTGATCTCCGCAGCTTCGGGGCAGGAAGCTATAGACAGGGCCAAACTGGAACCTCCGGACTTGGTGCTTCTTGATATTGAAATGCCGGGCCTAAATGGGTTTGAGACCCTTGAAATTTTGAAATCAGGCATTATCGAGCCAGCGGTTCCTGTGATATTTCTAACAGCTCTGGAGGATTCTAAGAGTCGGGAAACTGGGCTCGAGGCCGGCGCTGTAGACTACATTACCAAACCATATGACAAGCAGGAACTTAGAATAAAGGTCAAGAACCACCTAGCCCTGTACGAGGCTCGAAAGGAGATTGAGGCACGTAACAGAGTAATGGCAAGAGAAATGGAAATGGCCTCCCAGTTACAACGTTCATTGTTGCCCGAAGATTTCCCGAAATGTGAACACCTTGTTTTCTCCGCTCTTTACAAACCTGTATCTCCGGCAGGTGGAGATTTTTATGATGTTATAGAGTTCGGACCGTCCAGGATTGGTTTCGCCGAAGTCGATGTCTCCGGCCATGGGGTAGCCTCCGCTATGGTGGGAGCAATGTTCAAGATGGCTTTTCAGTCGTTCGCACGCACTACGGATTCACCTGCTGAACTCCTAAAGGTTATAAACGATCAAATGTTCGGAATATTGCCTGAATCAGATTTTCTCACGGTTTTTTACGGAATAATCGACTTGGGAACTCTTGAAATGATTTACACCAACGCGGGCCATCCCCGACCATTTCTATTCAAAAGAGATCTCGGAGAAATCCGGGAGCTGGGAGTGGGAGGTCCGTTAGTGGGAGCTTTTCTGGGGATGGATTACGAGGAAGGTTTTGTAAAATTACAAAAAGGTGATCAGATTTTTGTTTATACCGACGGTGTAACAGAAACATCAGCAGGCTCGGATGATGGAGCCCTAGAAGATTTTTATGGCGTAGAGCGGTTGAAGCAGACACTTATGAACAATTCCAACCGCGCACCTCACGCAATGTTGCCTCTAATTTTGGATGACCTGGAAAAATTCCGCGGCTCAAATAGTTTCGATGATGACATAACCATGTTCCTTGCAGCAGTCGTGTAAGAACAAACGTCCCATACTTTACTCGGTAAAGTGGGCGGCCATTGTTCAGAATGAAGCCACACTTGGCATAGCGAGTCATATTAATAAAGGCGCTTTTCATAAAGCGCTTACGGCCTCAAGATCAACCCATTAGACCTATCTGTCTAATTGCGCTAGGGAATTGGTGTGACGAGAAAATGACTACTGACAAAAATCAAAAATTCCAGCGTGATGATGAAATGATGGAAATGCTATACCGTAAATATTCCCGTGATGGGATCAAGATATCGCGCTGGAGACAACTTCTGCGCTTCACAATCAAGAAGGCTTTGTGGATAGCGGTTGTAGAAGGTAGCCGAACCCTGAAGAGACTTATGGACATTGTCGGATCGTCTGTCGGTCTGATCCTTCTATCACCTGTGTTCGCGATCACGGCATTGCTCATAAAACTGGAAGACGGAGGACCGGTATTTTTTGCGTCAGATCGCGCCGGGAAATGGGGTAGAAAATTCAGAATGTTTAAATTCCGATCAATGATTTTAAACGCTGAAAAAATGAAACAGGACCTCCTGCAACAAAATGAGACTGGTGGCGTGATATTTAAGATGAAACGTGACCCCAGAATCACAAGAGTTGGCAGGGTCATTAGAAAATTAAGTATTGATGAACTTCCTCAACTTTACAATGTGTTCAAGGGTGACATGTCTCTGGTTGGTCCACGACCGCATCCTCCCAAAGAAGTCGAACTGTATACGTTGACTGATCGAAGAAGACTGGAAGTTATTCCGGGATTAACATGCTTCTGGCAGGTCAGTGGCCGTAGCGACGTAAGTTTCGAGAATCAAGTGGGCCTTGATGTCCAATATATTGAGAGCCAGTCATTGTGGGGCGATATAAAGCTTCTCCTGAAAACCATACCCGCTGTGATTTCGGGTAGGGGAGCGTACTAGACCATATCGGGCGCAGTTAACTGATTCTGATCGATTCAATATGTAAGTCACACGTTTCGTTAATATTTGTTTTAAAGCTTTTCAACTTCAGGAAACCTGGTCAAAATTAAACATGCAGGCTGTTCTTACCCTGTTCAGGGATTCAAAGAATTTTCACCCTATTACCAGGCGTAGACCGGTTGGGATGCTTCCGTTTCTTAACAGGCCCATACTTGAATGGCATATTATGAACTGTGTCAGGAGTGGAATAAGAAGCATTCACATAATTGCGGTTGAAAACCCGTTGATGGTCGGCGAATTTGTTGGACCCGATACCCGTTGGGGCGCTTCGATAGAACTGATTGTTTACAAAGACCCTTGTGACCTTAAGGAGTTGCTAACGCGTATCGCCGGAATGGTCCTGGACAAGGTTTTGGTTATTCCTGTAGAGACCGTAATTGATTTGCCATATAAGGAATTTGAGAATTTTCACAATAATGCTGAGGGCAAGATTACCAGGGTATTGGTCGATGGGTGTGTCGAGTTAAATTCCGGCGGCGAAACCTGGAGCTGTTCCAGAAAATTGGAGCTGGAACCGGTCGACACAGGCGTCTACATTACGGATCCAGGCAGTGTAAATTCTTTGGATGTGGTAGATTACATCTGGGGTGGAAACTTCTTGCCTATCGAAACGCCCGAGGGTCTCTGGACCGCCAACATGGCAGGATTGGGCGGATGTTTTCCAGATTTCTTGGGTCCGGATTATCAGGCTTCTTTAACCAACAAAATCATAGCAGGCCACCACACCTATATTGATTCTACGGCTATCTTGCAGGCGCCTTGTCTTATAGGGGATTATTGCAGAGTGAATCCCGGGGCTAGAATCTTGAGGTTTAGCGTTATTGGCGACGGGGTCATAGTTGACCAGGGCGCTGCAATCGAGTCCAGCCTAATTTGTAGGGACACCTATGTTGGGACAGACACAGATATTCATAAATGTATAGTTGTGGGAAATGTGATGATCAACCTGGATGTAGGGTCCTGGACATCCGTTGAAGATGCGTTTCTCCTGTCTGGAGTTAAGAAGAAGATCGTGTATTCGTTTTCGGAGAAACTCGTCGACCGGTGTCTCGCACTAATTTTGCTTATACTGACCGCGCCGATTTGGGTCACCAAAGGTGTTTCCCGTTTAGCGCGCCACAAACCCTTTTTCGCTGTACGCCGCATGATGCTCAGAGACCTCTATTTCGATCCGGCTTCAAAAGACGCCGCCAGAGCTGGGAATTTCCATTGGTTTGACGATTCCGGCCCTTTGCTGCAACGTATTCCCGGTTTGATCGATGTAATCTCCGGGAAATTGAGACTTGTTGGTGTACGGTCGCTAAAAGCAGAGGAATTTGAGCGATATCAGGAGGATTGGGCTCAGCAACGTTTTGAGGCCCTTGACGGGCTGTTCACGCCGGTTGACGCGGAATGCGCCGATAACGTGCTGGAAGAAGAAAAAATAGCCGCTGAAAACTATTATACAGCCACCAGAGGCCCCAAAGAAGATTTGAAGATATTGATAAAGTCTATAAAGAATTTGTTTGCTGGAAGATAAGTCCAATGTGGTAAATTCCAGTTAGAGAAAAATCTTGTCTTGATGCGTAAAGTTTCTTGATTATGCATACATCTGATATAATAGTTTTATTGGATTTTAACAGGAGATTTCAACATGGAGATTCAGCAAAAGGACGGGGTAACGGTGATAAGCACCGACGAGAGACTAGATGCCCTGGCCGCTCCTAAGCTTAAAGAAGCTGTGAAGAAAATGTCTGAAGAGTCCGCCGCCAAGTTGGTTATAGACTTGGCTAAGACAAAATTCATTGACAGTTCCGGGTGTGGGGCGCTGGTGGCGTCTCTTCGTACACTTCTAAAAAATCAGGGAGACCTTAAAATAGCCAGACCGTCACCTCAAGCCCAGACCCTCTTTCAATTGACGCGTCTGCATCGGGTATTTGAAATATATGACAATTTGGATGCGGCGATAGGATCGTTTCAGTGATCCAATAAAATGAGAATTGTTCTCAAAAGATCCCGTGTCGTTTCCTGTTGACCAGAGAAAACGGAGATGGAAAACGAACTGTATATTAATATCGAAGCCAGCGCTGAGATAATTCTACTCAGACCTCTTGATCTGTTCGTGAGAAATCTCGTCCAGCAACTGCCGGGTTTCTCGAACGCTGAGGATGTTGTCGACAATGTGGAATTAGCTTTCAACGAGGCTTTTACAAATGTTAGCAGACACGCTTACAAGTCAAATGACAAAGGCCCCGTTCGTATAGAAATTTTTGTTAGACAGAATCATTTGGAGATTCGTCTGGAGGATTACGGGGAGAGCTTTGATCCTGACGCAATAGCGGAACCGGATTTCCAAAACATTGGTGAAGGCGGTCTGGGAATATGGTTTATGAGGCATTTCATGGATGACTGGATATACAAATCAGAAGCAGGAGGGAAGAATATTCTGAGATTAATTAAGAAAATCCCTGTCAATGAAACTGCCTTAGCCGTTAACCAATTATGAACAATCCACCGCTTTTAAAGCCGTATCTTGAATTGAAGCAACCTCGTGGAAACAGACGCCCTAGAAAAATTAATTGAGAGATGTGGGGCTGATTACGTGGCCCGAAGGTTGTCTATCCAAATTCAATACTCCGCCGACATCTTGGGACCTGGAATAGGCTCTTTTCATTTTGAGAATTCGGAAAAAGGAATGAAGATTGTCGGGGCGGTCCTAAGATTGCTGGGTGTGTGGCGAAGAGGTCACGCCAATATATGGGCCCATAAAACAGTTCACAATGTTGTAAGAATACCTAATTTATCTTCTGCTTTCGAGGGGTTTAAGATTTTGCATTTGTCGGACCTCCATCTGGATGTGTCGGACGGTTTCAGTCACCATCTAGGTCGCCTCATTGCACATCAGGATTATGACCTTGCGCTTATAACAGGAGACTTCCGCTTTAAAACTCATGGAAATTATTATCCTACGTTGAAAGCGATTGAGATTTTATCGGAATATTTAAAATGTGGATACGGCAGCTATAGCATCTTGGGAAACCATGATTTTTTGGAATTCGTGCCCACTCTCGAAATGAGCGGAATACGGACTCTTTTGAATGAAACAGTTCGGATATCCAAAGATGGGGCCGGTGTGTGGTTGATTGGGCTGGATGACGCGCATTTCTACGGAGTTCACAATTACAAAAAAGCATTTGAGAAAGTTGATGTTTCAGAATTAAAGATATTGATGATTCACTCACCGGAGACCCTGGAAGAGGCATGGAAATATGGCCCTGACTTCATAGTGACAGGGCATACTCACGCAGGTCAAATCTGTTTGCCGACTGGTATACCATTATGGCTCAATTCTACCTGCGATCGCGATTACTGTCGTGGCGCATGGAAATATAAAGATATCCCAGGATATACTTCCGCAGGGACCGGAAGTTCCGGGCTACCGATCAGATTCAACTGTCCCCCCGAGATAGTGATTCATCATTTGACTTCATCTGATGATCGGTAATTTTTTGATTATCTCTTTGCTAAAAGACTTTTATAAATTCCCAATAGATTGTTTTCAAAACCGATGGTTTTGTTGACAACATTACTCGGTCAGGACTAATTTTAATCTATTGGCTCGATCGACACGACCTGTTTTCCTGACTCATGTATTATAATTAAACATTCTCAGGGCAAATACACTATGATGATAACCATTGAAGAGTTGACGGAAGAACTTGGTATCGACCGAGAAGATGTAGTTGAATTTATATCGGTCTTTCTTGATTATACTGAAAATGAAGACCTGCCCGCCTTGCTTGAAGGAATAAACAAAAGAGACGCTGAAGTGGTCCGGAAGAGGGCCCACTCAATAAAAGGGGCGGCGCTTAATTTGATGTTGTCGGAAATTTCTTCATTAGCGGCTCAACTTGAGAAAAATGCAGCCGTAGGCAAAATTGACGATAGTCTCTCTATTTACACAGACATTTTAGAAAGGATGAAAGTGGTTAGAGAAACCTTAACTTGATGCCGGATTTTTAGGTCCCGCTTGATTTTCTTTATCCCGAACGATGTTGACATAGATACATTTTTAGTGTTAATCTGGCTGATTATTGCGGCGGTGTAGCTCAGAAGGTTAGAGCATGCGGCTCATATCCGCAGTGTCCGGGGTTCGAGTCCCTGCACCGCCACCACGCTATGCCAAATTTCCCCCTTTCATATCGACTCCTTTGTATGATTATGCTATAGCGTCACAAATTAGCGTTATTTTATCGTCTGGTAATTCGAGCATCTATATGATGTGCGGGCCATCCACGCCAGGCTCTAAACATCTTCGGCGTGTTGTAAAAGTTACTCTGAACCTCAAAGTTTAGGAAAGTTCAATGGACGTTAAAGACAG
>JARLHM010000088.1 GCA_031292235.1 Syntrophaceae bacterium
AGGGAGATTGATCGTCTTCAAAACGACCCAGACCGGCTTCGCTCCCTAACAAATTTTCCTTACCTAAGAATTCCTTGTTAGACTGCACAGTGGTATGACACAGGAACCGGAATGGATGAGGAGACGGCGAAACATATTTTTGAGCCATTCTTTACCACAAAAGAAGTGGGTAAAGGAACAGGACTTGGTCTCTCTGTTGTTTATGGTATCGTAGAACAACACGGCGGAAAGATCATTTGTGATAGCCAACTATCTGTGGGAACTACATTCAATGTCTATTTTCCGGTAATTGAAGAAGTTCCGAATGCCCAGTGTCATACCTGATAAAATTTCGGATTTGGAAATGAAAATTCCAAATAAAGAGAAGGCGACGCCCCAAGCAATCAAAGTCGCTGGTGATGTTGAGGCGAGGATTGATAAGTTCTTCCTACTGATTGCCGCGTTCTGGACCATTGTTATTCTGGTGGCTTTTGAACTCAATTATCGACAGGCTTCCGACTCTGCCATGGCGATAGCGCAGGCAAGCCTTCTTGAGAGTTACCACAAGGACTTGGTTTACCGTCGGTGGGCGGCCATCCACGGTGGTGTTTACGTCCCTGTTGATTCTGATACGCCACCCAACCCCTATTTAGACAAAATCACGGAAAGAGACATTGAAACTCCCTCGGGTAAGCGACTTACCTTAATGAATCCCGCCTACATGACCCGCCAGGTACAGGAGTTGGCTGAAAAACAATATGGCCATAAGGGTCATATCACAAGTCTAAAACCCCTGAGACCAGAAAATGCGCCGGATGAGTGGGAAAGCAAGGCTTTACTAGCATTTGAGCAGGGCCAAAAAGAAATATCATCCTTTGGAAATATTAGCGACAAAACTTATCTGCGTTTCATGCGTCCATTTGTTGTTGAGCAGAGTTGCCTGAAGTGCCACGGATTTCAAGGATACAAAGTAGGAGATATTAGAGGGGGGATAAGCGTTTCTACACCTTGGGAGCCGATCCGGAAAACTCTTTTTTCACAAATGCGTTTAGCCTCATTTGGATATGGTGGGATATGGTTTTTAGGAATCCTGGGCCTACTGGGGGGCCGGCGCAGCATAAAAAAACACCTGTCTGAACGTAAAATTGCGGAGGCTGCGCTTCGCGAGAGTGAGCGTAAACTTCTCCATGCTCAGAAACTCGAGAGTTTGGGTATGATGGCCGGAGGCATCGCCCATGATTTCAACAATCAATTGGCGGTAGTCTTGGGTAATCTGGAGCTGGCTCTTATGGACCTCCCAGCGGATTCCGTTGTCGGATCAAGCATAAAGAACGCCATCCAGGCGGCCAATCGATCGGCGGAACTCTCGCGTCAGATGCTGACCTATTCCGGCAGCGCTTTCTATGTAACAACGGATTTGGACCTCAGCGCGTTGTTGGATAAACAGGCCGACATGTTTAGATCAGCCATTTCCACAAATATTACGCTCAATCTACAAATCAACAAGGGCCTTCCATTGATTAGAGGAGATGCGGATCAAATACAACGTTTGGTCATGAATCTGGTGGTGAACGCCTCTGAGGCGATTGGAGATAAGCATGGCGAGGTGACGCTTGTAACGGGAGTCATGGATTGTGATGCGGACTATTTAAGCCGAAGTCGCCTCGAAAACAGGCCCGGACCAGGCCGGTTTGTTTTTCTGGAGGTTACCGACAGTGGTTCTGGAATGGACGATCAGACACTCGACCGTCTCTTCGATCCGTTCTTCTCGACGAAGTTCTGGGGTCGTGGCCTTGGTATGGCCGAAGTGATAGGAATAGTTAAGGGTCATCACGGCGCTATAATTGTAGAGAGCGAGGCTGTGAAGGGCACTACAATCCGTGTTCTGTTTCCTGTGTTGGGGAGCGCTGGTTGAGACCAGGGGTAGTAAGGTCCCAAATTCCAGCCTTTACACTTCTTCCGTTGTATTTTAATCATTCTATCCAAAAGCGAAAAATTCAACATCTGTAAAGTCTTTTTTATATTTTGTTGTTCCATATTCCAATAACATTTGATATAATAATACATTACGTCTTTTGTCCGCTTGAACATGGCATGAGGGAACACTTTGTGCAAGACAAGACAAGACAAGACAAGACAAGACAAGACCCAGGAACAGATTGCCAATGAGTTTGCCTTGACTTGGTCGCGCGTTGCAACCGATATACACGAAAAATCGTTAACTTCTCCCGACATATCCACACTATCCGCCGAAGAACTCCAACAGTTCGTTCACGAATTCCACATCCAAAACATCGCGCTGGAAATGCGAAATCAGGAACTTCAAGAAAGTCAGAATTGTTACCGCACGTTATGCCAAAATATGTTGGAGGGGTTCGCATATTGCAAGATCCTTTATGATGAGGACCGTCGGCCATGTGACTGGATATATCTTGATGTAAATAGAGCGTTCGAGCGGTTGAGTGGGCTGGATAATTTAGTAGGGGAAAAAGTTACCGAGGCAATTCCTGGTATCAAAGAGGCGCACCCTGAGTTGTTTGAGATTTACGGCAGAGTCGCATTGACAGGCCAATCCGAGAAATTCGAAATTGATTTTAAGCCATTGGATATCTTCCTTAATATTTCAGTATTTAGTCCTGCAAAAGACCATTTCATCGCTGTTTTCGAAAATGTCACAGACCGGAAGCAGGCGCAGAAGGAAAATGAAGCGCTTCAAGCACAATTTATTCAAGCCCAGAAGATGGAAGCTATTGGGACCCTTGCTGGTGGAATTTACCACGATTTCAACAACCTGCTTCAGGTAATCGTCGGATACTCCGAGATTTTGCTTCAACGTAAACAACTCGATGAGAGCGACGATGCTGATCTCGAACAAATATATGCGGCTGGAAAACGAGGAGCGGAGCTTATCCAGGGTTTAATGACATTCAGTAGAAAGGCCGATATACAAACTAAACCCATTAACCTGGAAGTTCAGATCAGGCAATTCAAGAACATATTATCCAGAACAATTCATAAAATGATCAGGATCGAACTCATATTTGATCCAGACCTAGCGTTAATAAAAGCGGACCCTGGCCAAATGGAACAGGTCCTTATGAACCTTGCGGTTAACGCCAGGGACGCAATGGGTGATAAGGGTAAATTTACAATTGGGGCCAAAAACACAATTTTGGACGAGACATATTGCAATACCCATGTTGGGGTACAACCCGGCGCCTATGTTCTCCTAACTGTTTCAGATACCGGGACCGGTATGGACAAGGAAACTCTAAGCCACATTTTTGAGCCGTTCTTTACTACCAAGCAAGAGGGAAAAGGAACGGGTTTAGGTCTTGCGACAGTGTATGGAATAGTTAAGCGGCACAACGGCTCAATCGACTGCGAAAGTGAACCAGGACATGGAACCACGTTCAAAATCTACTTCCCAGCAATCTCGCCTAACGAAAAAGTTTCGATCGACAAAACGCCAGTGGCGCCGAAAAGTGGAATGGAAACCATACTGTTTGTTGATGATGAAGAGCCAGTCAGAATTATATGCTCAAGGATGCTTAAATCAGTGGGATATGGTGTGCTTACCGCTTGTAATGGCAAGCAAGCGCTGGATTTGTACAAACAAGAGGGCGGGAACATATCATTAGTTATTCTGGATCTATTGATGCCGGAGATGGGCGGCCAGAAATGCCTTGAGGAAATTCTAAAGATCGACCCGAAAGTCAAAGTAATAATAGCAAGCGGTCTTCCCCTTTCAAACGAACAGACAAAACTGGTCATTAATTCCGGCGCTAAAGCATGCGTACATAAGCCTTACGATATGAAGGACATGCTAAAGATTGTTCGTAAAGTAGTTGATGATGATTAATCCCACGCCATATTCCACGCATTCTAAAACTGCGGCTCACCAATCTTCACTCCGTTCCCTGCCACAAGAAGCAGTTTTCCCAAGTAATTCTCAATTTGTTTCGATGAGGACCCGAGCGGGCGCTCCATCTCCGCCCTCGATTCTCAACGGCAAACAATATATCCTGCAAGGGCCGACTGGAGCGTCGAACAGGTCCAGTCCTTCCACAATAAAAGCGCCCGAGGACAACAAAAGATGGTGGACCGGCGCATCTTCGTCATCATTCCTGTCTACGGACAAATAGTCGACGCCGACAAGTTTAACACCTCGTTCAATCAGCAACCGTGCGCCGTCGTCAGTAATGTGTGTATAATTATTGTTAAACGCCCGTTCTCGAAGTTTTAAGCTGTTATCCGTTTTGAAAAATACCAGTGTTTCATCGGTTAATGCTGATTCTTCGAGGACTCGCCGATTAATGGCGCCGATGCCCCTCATGTCAAGGACAACTCCAGGGCCGATCATCATGTTTAGGGCCATTGAATCAATTGTCCGGCCGCCATCAATATAATGGGCCGGGGCGTCTACATGAGTTCCCGTGTGAGTGGTCAAAGACAATAAAGAAAGGTTGAATTCCTTGCCTTGCTCTCGGGAAAACACAGGTTCAATGGAAAACGCCGGGTCTCCAGGGAAACTCAGCATCCCCTTCTTCAATGTTAAACTAACGTCGAATATGGCCATTTAATTACGGTCGAAATGACATGAATCAAACATTCTTTTAACAACGCCTATAGAAAAGCGGACGCGGTCCGCTACGGTTAGATCAACTTATTCAGGGAGCGTCAAACGCGTTCTGAATAATCTCAATATCGGGATTAGGCCCCAATGTGACTATCACAACGTCAAACCTCATCGGGGAATCTATATCCTTGTTAATAATATAGAACTTGGCGGCTTTTATTACCCTTTTGATTTTGCGCTGATCGAGAGTGAAGAGAGGATTTAACGCCTCTTCTGAGTGACGGGAGCGAACCTCTACAAAAACAAGGTCTCCCCCTTGTGTCGCAATAAGATCAATCTCTCCAAGTTTACAGAAATAATTCTTGGCTACAATTTTGTAGCCAAGCTCTACCAGCCTCTGTTCAGCCAAAAGCTCCGCCCGGGCGCCTCGAGCACGGGTAGGGAGCGATGGGTCTGTTTCATGGTTTGACGGGGTGATAGTTTAATGCCTTTCATTGATCATTTTTTCATGTAGTCTTTTCGCCTGAAGTGAAAACGCCTCCAGCCTCGCTTCAATAATCTGTGGAAACGCGTTCCCGTCAGTCTCTATTGCAAGGAACGGTAGTTTCCGATCAAGAGTTTTAAATATCGGATTACTTAAAGCCGGCCTAGATCCATTATTGCCCATTGACGCAAGTTTTTCACCTACTGTGAATTTCTCAGACAAGATTGCTTCAGCGACTCGCGTAGGCATACATCCGAATGGGCCTATTGAGATAATTCCGCAAGCTGGGTGCAAGATTTCATGGAGCGCTGCCCCTACCGTAAGGATAGCCTCTCCAGTGAGGTTCGGAGATATGTAACGCTCCCCGGCCTTTATAAGATCATCAACTTCGAGTATCTCGTTAAAAAATAAACCGGAAGGCTCAAACAATTTCCTAACCTTCTTGTCAAAATGTCTCTTGACGAAATAACGAATCCAGAAAGGAATATCTCTGGAATCCCCTTCAATCCCGGTCTTGATGAGCCAATCAACATATTTGATCCATTCACTGGTCTGGGATGTGCGGACAATAAAGCCACGATCCGACATCTTTTCGACAAGCATTTGTAAAGAAATAGGGTCATTCCTAACGTAAATTTCACCTATTAACGATATCTTCGGTATTTCTTCATAAGGCGCCTTAAGTGGAATTTGTGACAAAACAACGGCGGATATGCCGATCTGTCGTTTAATTTCTCTCCATGATTTATGGATAACGTTTACGAGAGTGTTCCACTCTTTGAAAAAGATTTTCAGACCGGATTCACGATCTTTAGCGGCGGCCATAATCGTGGACCAGATCTCGTACATAACATCACCCACAAGTATCGCACGCCAGGCCGGCAGCGTGAACCTGTCACCTAGTCCCATGTATCCGTTGGATGCGTTGAGAGTGAGGACTGCGGCGTTGGGGATCTCGTGGCGCTCAATCAACCTTCGGGAAAAAACATTGTATTGACCGAAACGACACGGGCCGGCCGCCCCAGGCATAAAATAGGCCGTAATCTCGTCCTTCGGCCTAACCTTCCAGAAATAGTTCAACATGGATCCGACAGTTGTCTGCAATGGCAAACACTCTTTACATGTCGAATTTCCACGACCTATTTTCAGGACCTCTTCATCCGCCGGAGGCAAACCATAGGCGTTTATGCCAACCTTTTCAAAGGTTTTGACGAGCGCCTGGTGAGCGAATCTGCCCATAGCCGGTAAGACCACACGAACTTTCGGATCGTTCAATGGATAGCTTTTGCCATCCGGAGTTATCACACACGGTTTTCCATTTACCATACCAGTAGACGCAGCCTTAAAATCTTTACGAACGGCCACAATTTTTTGCTGGCTTTGAAGCTCCCTATAATAATGAACGATGTCTAGAAAGGCCTCGATTCTCGTTTCCAACCCCGCGTCAGCGGTATGGCTGTCCAACTCAAGCGTTAGAGAGGGTTTTCTGCCCATCTCATCCCTGAAGTACCCCACGATAAAAGAGTCTGGACCACAGGAAAAATTGCTTATAAAAACTCCAAACAGTTGAGGATGTCTTTTCACAAACCTGCCGGCCTTGAGAATCATTCTTCCCATGGACCAGTACATGGTCTCCTCATCGTCCATGCTTTGATCTTCAAAAGGCAATATATCAAAAGGCAAAACGCGATAGCCGCGGGACGCTAATTTCGCGGGGATTCCCTTATTGGCTTCTGATGTAAAGGCGTTATAAGGTCTGCCAAACAATACAATCGTGGTGATTTCAGGGGAGGCCTCAATCTCCTTCAAGATCTCCGCGCCTTTTGCCCGAAGCTTCGCCTTGAAATTGTCCTGAGCCTCAACAGCTACCTTAAAAGCCCTCAAGCCGTCGGCCTTGGTTTTGCCCAGCCCAGTGGCGATGCCTACGAAATCATTCTTGCAAGATTGCAAACCATGACTCATGTTGAGAAACGGTCGCATAATTTGTTTTGATTTAATCTGCTCAAACGCGGTTGATAGGAAGAAACCTTCACCCTGAACAAACACGCATGTGCAGGTGTTTGGGTCTTCGTCATCAGTCGGAATGCCCCGGATGTGCGGCAGAAATATGATGTCCGGCCCTTTTTGAATAAGATTTGACATATATCCGTGGGCAATCTCGACGGGAAAACAGAATGCTGCCCCCTGTTGATCGCATCCCTCGGGATCTATCTTGTCCGGTAAGATGACACGATATCCAAGTTCATCGAAGAATCTATTAAAGAGTGGAAAATACGTGTTGATCAGAAAAGATCTGTTCATGCCAATTACAGGCCGATTATCGGATGGGTCTTGGTCCTTGAGGTCCTCAAAGACCAGTCTTTGTCGATAATCCACCATGTTCAGGCTTTTGGTGTCAAATTCGAGATTCCTGATCAGATTTACATAACGATTACAGGCTCCTCCAAATGGATATGTTTTCCCTTCAAGTTCTATACGGGCGATTTCACAGCGGCGGTCGCACTTTTCTTTTCCTCCACCGCATATGAAGGACTTTTTGTAAATAACCTCACGATCAGCGAGCTGTTTGAGATCAAAATGATCTTCTTTCATTAGACCGAGATTTATGCGACGATCCACTTCCAGAGCTACACCGAAGGCGCCCATTAAGCCGGGCTCCGGGGGCACAACTATCTCTTTTCCGGTCAATGCCGCCATGGCGGCTGGTATAGCTTCATTGTAGCATACTCCCCCCTGCATGAAGACCTTCTTCCCGACCGGCCTATTACCTTTGACCCTGTTCGAATAATTCATGCAGATTGAGTAAACCAGACCTG
>JARLHM010000089.1 GCA_031292235.1 Syntrophaceae bacterium
CTGCCCGACGCGGATTTCCCGTTCCTGCTGACAACAGGCCGACGATATGCGCATTATCACACGAGGACCATGACGGGAAGATGCCCATCGCTTCACAAGGAATTCCCGACACCTCGTGCCCAGATCAACTACCTCGACGCAAAGAGGTTTGGATTAAAAGAAGGCGATTTGGTCAAAATAACATCTCGGCGTGGAGACCTCACCACTCCTGTTCAGCCTGGAGACATAGTTCCCGAGGGCGCGATCTTTATGGACTTCCATTTTGCGAAAGCCAATCCAAATGTCTTGTTGGGCACCTCGCTGGACCCCGTTTCTAAGACCCCTGATTACAAAGTCTGCGCAGTCAAATTTGAAAAGATTTCGACTCAGGGATAATGAATCAAGTCATTTTGTTTTAATTGTGAGAGAATCTGTATAAAATAGATTCTCTCATGACTGAACAAACCGCATCCGTTGTAATACCGAAGAAAATTGCTGCGCTGGTCCTCGCAGCGGGCCTTTCTTCGCGCATGTCTGAGTTCAAACCTCTATTAAAATTTGGAGCCAAGACTGTTCTGGAGCGGGTGGTCGAAGCCTTTTGGCATGCGGGAGTTGAGGATGTTCGTGTGGTTGTTGGGCACCGAGAGCACGATCTAACCCCTGTCCTTGAGCGGCGACACATCAGATGGATCAAAAATGAACGATATCAAGAGGGCATGTTGTCGTCGATCAAAGCCGGCGTGGCATCTATCGAGCAGGACATTGATGGCTTTTTCGTGACGCCTGTGGATATCCCATTAGTACGAACCAGTACTATAGCTGCGATTGTTGACGCTTTCCGGGAATCTGGAAAACTGATTTGCTACCCTAACTTTCTGGGTAGAAGAGGACACCCGCCACTTATTTCAACTCAATATCGTGATGAAATCCTACAATGGGATAAACCAGGCGGGCTCAAGGGCTTTCTGCAACAAAAGGAAGTCGAAGCAATAGACTTGACTGTTCAGGATGAGCGTATTCTGCTGGACATGGACACTTTGGAAGATTACCAAAGGCTACTTGAAATATACAAAAACGCTGAAATCTTTCCGGTTCAAGATTAAATCCAAATGATAAGGAATGACATGAAAGGACATTTATGAACGTCAGTGAGTTTGCCACACCAATTGACCTGCGTTACTTCGAAGACTATATCCCCGGAGCTGTACATGAATTCGGCGACATCAAGGTGGAGGAAGCCGAAATCCTTTCGTTTGCAAAACGTTTTGATCCTCAAATTTTTCACACAGACCCAGAGGCCGCGAAACAGACCATTTATGGAGGCTTAATAGCAAGCGGATGGCATTCGGCCAGTTTAATGATGAGGCTGTTTGTTGATCATTATCTTTCCCACGTGGCAAGCCTGGGGTCACCCGGAGTGGACGAATTACGTTGGCTAAAACCCGTTCGACCGGGAGACGCCTTATCTCTGCGAATAACTGTTACAGAAACAAAACGTTCCCGCTCGAAACCAGATCGAGGAATAGTTTATTCTTATGTGGAGGCGCTTAATCAAAAGGGGGAAGTGGTCATGACGATGAAAGCTTTAAACTTTATTAGCTGTCGGGAAACGGTCTGATGGTTAATTCACTAAGTTCCTACGGGAGAAGTTCCAGGTTTTTACCCAATGGCGCTTAATGACATGCCCGCTTTCAGCAAGCGGGCCACACGAGTGGTCGCTTGCTCAACCATGACTTCTGCGGATTCCATACATTCCTCTAATGTCATGGGACGGGGCGTAATACTTACAACAGCGTTTATCCCGAGTTCCAAAATATCGTCAGCCCCCTGTCCCAGGCCTCCTGAGACGCATATGGCGACTTTATTGAATTGCCTGGCAATCTTGCCTACTCCTGCAGGAGCTTTCCCAAACGCTGTTTGGTAGTCAGTCATTCCCTCACCCGTTATTACGATGTCCGCATTTTGGATGAGCGAAGCTAAGCCAACAGCTTCAAACACAATTTCAACGCCGGATCGCAAAATGGCCGGGGTAAAAAGCAGGAGACCAGCGCCCATTCCGCCGGCGGCGCCGGCCCCTGGGAAGTCTGCGATATACCTGCCAGTCGCCTCTCTCGCGATTTCAGAGAAATTCTTGAGCGCAGCGTCCAGTTCCAGAACCATTTCCGGGGTCGCTCCCTTTTGAGGTCCATAAACTGCGGATGCGCCTCGGGGACCATAAAGAGGGTTGTCAACATCACACGCCACAATGATTTCTGATTCTTTAAGACGAGGGTCAAGTAAGTTTAGGTCGATCTCCGCCAAACTTGAAAGCCCCCCGCCACCTTTAGGCAACTCTTCTCGTCGGGAATCCAGGAACTTCACCCCAAGGGCTTTAGCCATCCCTGCGCCTCCATCGTTTGTAGCGCTTCCGCCTATTCCCATAATGAATCTTCTGAAGCCACTATCCATCGCTGATTTGATAAGCTGCCCTGTGCCGTATGATGACGTGATTCTAGGATCTCGCTTCGCAACCGGAACGAGAGGAAGACCGGAAGCTGCGGCCATCTCTATGACAGCCGTATGTCCGTCACCGAGGACGCCCCAGAAACTTTCCACAGACTCGCCCAGTGGGCCTTCCACAGTTTCAGGGAATATCCGTCCGCCAGTAGCTACGACCAGGGCTTCAACCGTTCCTTCACCACCATCTGCGATCGGCGCCTCAAAGACTTCCGCATCCTGAAAAATTTGTAAGACGCCTCTCTTAATGGCCCTTGCGACTCTAACGGCTGAAAGACTGCCCTTGTAAGAATCGGGAGCGATAACTATGCGCATTGACCAGACAAACCTCTCTAAACACAACGATAACGCAGACCAATTAGGGAGATGATTTCTTTAGCTCATGAACCAATATATTATTGGGGCTATTATAATTCGGTAATAGCCAAATGGCACAAATGTCCAGGTCTTGAGCAGAGCCATAAAAGTCTTGATTGCGAGACACGCGGAAAGGAACGATACAACCAATCCCACAAGGAAAAAAGGAAGGTCTGACGCACTAAACAAACTCCAGTTCTTGTACAGATCGTAAACTGCGGCGGCGGTCAATATTGGCACTGCGGCCACGAATGAATATTCAGCGGCGACC
>JARLHM010000090.1 GCA_031292235.1 Syntrophaceae bacterium
AGTCTTTGAGGATCAAAGGTAATTTTCATTTGGCGAGTCAGGTAACCATCGTATTGACAATCTCCAACGCCTGGCAACCGCCTTATTCTGGGGATAATTTCCCTGTCCGCCCATGTTGAAGCGGTCACCAAGTCTATATCCCCGGTCAGCGAGAACTGATAGATCGGGAGGCTGACCCGATCGGTAGCCTTCAATATTTGAGGCCGTTGTACTTGACTGGGAAGGTCTGTGACTCTTGCAATATTGCGTTGGACTTCCGCAGCCGCCAGATCCAGGTTGGTCCCCGGGCTATAAAAAATAACTACAAACGATTGCCCGTATGCTGAAAAACTTTGAGTGTAGAGCATATTTGAAACGCCGCTTATGGCTTCCTCGAAGCGGGTGGTTATTTCCCCCTCCACCTCTTCAGGCGCAGCGCCCGGAAATGTTGTCGCCACAACCAGTGTGGGCTGCTCGGTGTCTGGTTTCAGCTCTACAGTAAGAAAGGTCAGGCAAACATAGCCGAAAACGAGCACAAGAAGAACTCGGACTATCACTGTAATCGGAAATTTGACTGAAGATTCGGCTATGTTCATCCCACGCCCCAAAGATAAATCAAAGATCACTTTTCAATGGCTGAATTTTCCAAAAACGATTTTTGATATCATCGAGTATTGTGTAAACTACTGGAATAAATATCAGAGTGAAAAGCGTAGCTACCGAAAGCCCGCCAACCACGGCCATAGCGAGACCATTGTAGATCTCGGCGCCAGCTCCATGTTTGAGGGCCAAAGGAAGCATTCCCAATACCATTGAAATGGCCGTCATGAATATAGGACGCAGACGCCTCTGACTGGCAAGAGTCAGGGCCTCGTCCCGTTCTATGCCCCTCTCTATTAATTGAACGGCGTATGTTATTAATATGATGGCGTTCTTTACCACTAACCCAACCATCATGATGTAACCCAGCATAGTGAATGAATCAAAATGCACCCCGCTTAGATTCACCAAAATGTTCGCTCCTATAATAGAAAGAGGAACACTGAGCATGATCGATAGTGGTCTAATAAATGATTGAAATTGCATAACCAAAAGAAGATAAACAACTATTACAGACAGGGGAAAAACGAAAGAGATCGCCTTTTCAAGAGCGCTGAGCTGATTTACAGCGCCGAAGGGAACGACACTATAACCTATCGGCAATGCCACCGCAGATCTGATCTTATCACTCAATTCATGAAATACTCCAGACAGTGACCTGCCTTGTATAGTAAATTGGACTGTTGCCGCGCGACTGGAGTTATAATGATCAATTTGAAGTGGTCCAAAGGCGGTTTCGACTGACGCCAGACTAGCGAGTGGAACTTGAATGGTTGAGTCCTTGGGAGATGTAAGTATGATTCGTTTCACGTCTTCCACTGTTTTCAGGCTACTCTCTTGCCCCATCACATTAATATAGAAATACCTGCCGCTTACGTCATATTGTGTGGATGTTTGCTGCCCACCTCCAGCAGCCTCAACAGCGTCGGCGACATCTTTAGGCTGGAAACCGAATTTTGACGTTCGCTCGGGATCGACCCGCACCTGGACCTCAGGTTTCTTCAGGGCCAAGTCGGTGTAACGGAACACAATGCCATTGACGCCTTTTGCGATATCCATAATGCTCTTTACCAAAGGACCAACCACTTTATAGCTATCGCCTACAACCCTTAAGTCCACTATGTTAGACCTTGTGTCTATGTTTCCAAAAAGTGGGAATTGAATAGGATTGACATATTTAAAAGGTAAATCTTGGCATGTGTCGTGAGCTTCTTTAGCTATTTGTTCAACCGGGACCCCACTATCCTCTTCTCTTTCGCAAACGATATAGATTACGTTCCGGGTAATGTCCCTGTTTGGTACAGCCACTATGTTTTGGACGCCCTTAATTTTTCGCCAACGATCCTCAAGGATTTTCATCAATCGACTATTTTCATCGAGACTGGTTCCGTCAGCGGCTGCTATCAGAACTTTTATGAGATTTGTTCCACCGGTCGGCAAATATCCCATCCCAGGTAACATCCAGCAGGACACGCCGAACATTATTAAAACAGAAAAGACGAGAGCGATTTTGCTTCCTTGATGTCCTAGAAAAAACCTTAAGGATCTTATCAACTTATCCGAGACCATGCTCCCGACTTTATCCAGCAGGAAAAGCGGGCTCATAAGTTTTTTGACAAATCCTTTCGGTTCGGTTTCCTTCTTCATCCATCGTGACGCTAACATGGGAACAACTGTAAATGCGTCAAACAGGGACAAGAAGATCGCCACCGAGATGATGAAGGCCACTGGACCAAATAATGTCCCAACTTCTCCTTTCAACATCAACACCGGCATGAAAACAGCGGCTGTGGTAAGCGTGCTCATAAAAACCGCAGTGCCTACCTCTTTTGTGCCATCAACACAGGCTGCGACTACGGTTTTCCCCTCTTCATAACGATGCCTATAAATATTCTCTAAGACTACTATCGCGTCATCCACGATCATTCCAACGGATAGAGCCAAACCCGCTAGCGACAAAACATTTATCGAATAGCCCCCCAAATACATTCCTATGAACGTGCCGATGATTGAAACTGGTATTGATGTTGCTACTATAAAAATGCTTCGCCAGTTTTTGAGAAATACGAACAATACGAGAAGCACAAGTATAATAGCCTCTATAAGAGATTCTTTTACCACATTTACAGCGTCTCTTATGTAGTTGCTCGAGTCATAGATTTTTTCGAACTTTGCTCCTCTAGGGCCATAATCCCGTTGAAGAAGCTCTACTTCATAATCAATAAGGCTGATTGTCTTAAGGATGTTCGCCCCTACCTGGCTAAGAACACTAAAAATGATTCCTCTGTTCCCATTGATGCGACAATAGGAATCTGGTCGGTTATAGGAATCACGTAGGTCAGCAATGTCGGAAAGATATATGACTGGATCACCGGGTTTGGAAATTACAACCTTGCCAAAAGCCGCTGCGTCGAGAAGTTCTCCTACGGTCCTAGTAGTCCACTCCCTAGTCCCCTGGACAAAGTATCCACCACTTTGATTGAAGTTTGTACGATCAATGAACCCTTTGATATCATTTATGCTTAACCGCCTGGCCTTGAGGCGCTGGGGATCAAACATTACATTCATCTGGCGGGTCAGGTTACCGTCATATTGACAATCACCTACTCCAGACAATCGCAGTAGCCTGGGAGATATATCTTTGTCTGCCCATGTAGAGGCGGACACCAAATCCATGCTTCCGGTGAGAGCAAGCTGGTAGACGGGAAGGGCGACTTGGCTACTAGCCTTGAATATTTGTGGGGTTTGGACCGTTTTGGGTAGAGTGGTGACTCTGCTGATATTGCGTTGGAGTTCGGATGCTGCTAAATCAAGGTTCGTTCCTGGGGTGTAAAATATCGTGATCTGTGATTGGCCGTACAACGAGAGGCTCTGTGTATAAAGCATGTTTGATACACCGCTGATAGCCTCCTCAAATTGAGTAGTTACCTCTCCTTCCACCTCCTCAGGCGCTGCGCCCGGGAAATTGGTGGAGACCAGCAAGATAGGCTCTTCAGTATCCGGTTTCAGTTCAACTGTCAGAAAGGTCAGACATACATATCCAAATACAATAACCAACAAGACTCGAACTATGACGGTTATAGGATATCGAACTGACGACTCGGCTATATTCATCAGATTCCAACTCTATGGACCTTGCGGTCGAACTGTTTCAACTTCAGGGAGTTCATGGTCTGATGAGGTTGAGAAACTTTTGCTTGGCGTGACATTTCAACCCCTGACTTTTCGGATAAAAAACTCCCTTTTCTATTACCTTCCTGGCTGCTAATCCTCGCGCTCATACGAGATATAAATTTCATCGTTCAGTTCAGTTAAGTCGTATAAATATGTTCCAGACTTTTCCAGATTGTTAAGATTTTGGATCAGGATGTTACTTTGCCTGTTGATCTGTTTGCAAGGAGTCTTTCCGCTAGTTCGATAAAACGAACGAGGCCTCCCTGAGCTAATAGCCCAAGAGGAGGCCTCTATTTACAAATCAACTATAAAAACCGGAGCTGGATCTAATCCAGTTTCATACCAGCCAATTTCTTCACAATATTTTTTCTTAACTTCATATCAAATTGGGAAGTGATGGCGATCTGTTCCATTATTGGCGAGCCACCACCATGAACCCCAGCGTAGTTAATAGACGCTCCCGCAGCCGAGCAAGTAAAATCAGTAAAGAACAACCAGAACTTTATTTGTTCTTCGACAGGAATTTCAGGATTTCGCTTGATGTACTTTTCCAAAAGTCCCCTGATTTCATCGTTGAATAAATCTTGTTCAAATGGAAATGTAGCTGGCATACCACCGGCCAGTTTGCACAATATCTCCTGTTCATGATAGACGGAATCTCCCGTAAGGCAGCGGCCGACATTAGCGTATATCGAATTAGGGATATATGAACCAGGACCGTATGGGCGCACACCCATGCCGGGGATAAACAGTTCCGGTTTCCCGAGCGATGACGCTGTGTAGCCGGCTGCGTAACCCAATTCCGAAATAGTTATAAGTTCAGCCAGGTGTTCTCGAACATGGTCGGCCTTCTCAATTCCATTTACTTCAGACGCCAGAGAGGCCAGACCGAGCAAGATGTCACCGACCGCCGGTTTGCAGCCGGAGTAGCTGTGTCGATGAAAGAGAGCGAATAACAGAGCGCAGATACCGCCGTGCTGATATTCGCCGCAGAGAAACACCCTGTCCCAGGGAACAAAAACATCGTCAAAAATCACATAAGAATCCGCTCCTCCCCAATTAAAGCCGCGTTCTACATGAATACGCTTACGAAAATTGTGAGGATGGACTACCTGTTTGACACCCTCATAATCCCCCGGAACAGCGAAAGATACCGCGTAATCTCCTTCTTCAGGGGTTAGGGACCGGGTAGGGAGAACTAGAATTTCGTCAGCGACGGCGGCAAACGATATGTGAACCTTGCACCCCCTGACTACTATTCCTTCGTTCCTCCTTTCAACAACGCGAAGGTAGGCGTCTGGATCTACCTGTTTGGAAGGTCGTTTCATCCGCTCACCTTTTACATCAGTCTGTGCGCAAGAGCCGACCA
>JARLHM010000091.1 GCA_031292235.1 Syntrophaceae bacterium
CACCCTATGGATGAGTTCTTCAGGTCGCTTCGATCTCTTTCGTAACCCCGAATTTCATGCCTTGTCATAGTGGAACCGGCGCAAGTTTTTTGCCATGCGCCGGAAAACCACTTTTAACAATCTCTGTTAGTCGTCAAAGTTTCCTTTTGCGCGTTTGTCAGTATCCAGTTTGGTCCCTTTTTCAAGTATTCTTTCCCGGGTCCAGTCCGCTGGGTTCTCAATTCTTGGAGTTTTTGGCCCTAGGTCATACGAGCCCGCTTTCAGGATTTCTTCTATCGCCAGTGAGGCTGTATCCTGACCATTGAAGACTTCCGAAATGAGTAGATATACGAAGTCTTCGACCCCTTTGATCATTCTCTCTCTTTCTACCGCCGTAAGTCCGAGAAGTTTATTTTCAAAGGGCAGGTTCAGTTTCTTGTAATCACCGCCCTTCAGGCCTTTTTCCTTTGCAAAGGCCACCATTTGCTCCCACATGCTGTCGAATGGACCGGCATCCGGCATTTTGATGAAATTACCTTCCGCATCCTGAATAGCATTTCCATATTCGTTAACTTTAAGGCCCCAAGAAACCATTTGAAGCGCTGTAGCTACGTTTGCCTTAGTCGTGTGTGTTTTCTGGGCAATTGCGCGGAGTCTATCAAAATTGTTCCCTGACGTCCCGTGCTGCGCGCCTGAGATGTGATATGGCTCAAGGGCCTTGTGGATTTTAGCGGTCAGGTCCACCTGTATACCGGCGTCCGAGGCTTCCAGTCCATGAGTGGTCCCATTATTTAAGGCAATCCAATCCGGAAAAATGTTGTTCGCGTTCAATCCCTCAATCAGGAACAGCGCTTCCTTTACGGTTGAGAGACCAGTTTTGCCCTTGATTTCACCGACTTCTGTTTCATAGCCCGACCATGCGGGCACAAACCTTGACAGTTCGAGGTTGGCTAGTAAATTGTCTGTATCCGGTAGATGTGACGCATCGATGGCTATTGACGTCATCCCCGCGTCAAAAAGGCTCGGAATCTCTGTTTTCGCGGCGACTAGGTCCTTGTCGCTTTTTATCCCATAATGATCAGCATGTATAGCTACAGGCACAGTGATTCCAAGCTCATTACAAATGGAGTCAACTAACCTAGCCATATTCCACAAACTCACAGCGCAGTACGCGTTAGCGCCACCTTCTGACTTGGCGATTTCTATTATTATTGCGGCGTTCGCTTTTTGGGCAGCCCTCAAAGCGCCATAAGCGGCGAAAGAATTACGGACACTGGCGGCGATTGCTATTGCCTTGCCCTTCCTAATCATGGCCCGGTCGATAACTTTTCCACTGACCAGCAGCGCTTTTGAATTAGGAAACAGCTTCACAACATTAGGTGGACGACCTACACTTAGAGCCTTTTCATAATCTGCGGTTGAAACACCATGAGCTGACATGAAACCCTCCATTATTGCTTGTTTATTGACATTTTGAGCGAATCTGTTACAGCCGCGGAGCAAATGTTGAAGTTGATGGCTCCATTGCAGCGCGCCTAATCCCAAAACACCATTATAGTGTTAAAAACGAGAGGTAACAACGGTGAAGGTTTTTGGAATAACGAGTTTTTATAATTGCAGCATAAATTATCGCTTCATTCAATAGTTTTTTGATTTTGAAGCCCTCTGGACATCAGTCACTTTACTCATGCCACGTTCCCATTGGACCTCCGCGGGAGGATACCCGGAAGCCCTGATGATCTTTAGATCGTACTCAGTTGAACTCTTGCGCTGAGGCGCATCTTTAAGATCCAATCTGACCGCGCCAAAATGAAGTGGCTTGAAGGCGCTGGAATCGCTCAAGGTGTAGACTTTCCCCGCAAAATTGAATTCTATGGACTTTATCCACCACAGGGTGCCATTGTGCAGTTCAACTTTTAGATACGGGCTCCCATCTTCTTCGCGGAATCTAAGATAACCTGTCACAAAAATACGTTTCAGGTCTGATGATCTCAAGGTTTCATATGGTTGAGCCACCAGGGAGTCGCGCAGCAAAAACGCGACCACAACCATAGCGCCAAAAAATACTGCTGCGATTATGACTGTGACAATATAAGTTTCATTGCGTTTTAAGGCCCTGACGAAACTTCGTTTCATTCCAAATCTTCCTGTGATCGTGGGACTGTGGTTATTTTACCAGTTTCCGAGTCATATTTGTGGACTATTTTGCTTCCCTTGTAATAGGCGTTCCCTGTAAAAGCCTTTTTTTCGAACCCCTCTGTTTTAATGCTCAACACCACGCCGGAGGGAGCGACAACTTGTGTTTTAATCCCATCTGGAGTTGTAAGGGTGGAATTTAGTCCATTACCTGAGATCTTGGCGTCGAAGTATCTATGCTCCCTCGCAAAAAAATCTTCCTGGGCTTTGGCGGCAAGCATAAGCGTTTTTGCGGCCATTTCACTCATACGTCTTTCCCTATATGAGTCAATCTCTAAAAAGTAGATCACCGCCAATACCACTATGATCAAGATGACTGTAGTCATCTCTACAAGTGAAAAGCCGGCGTTACTCCTGTGGGGTTTCATATCTTGCACGCTCCCTTGAAGGAAAAAGTTTAGCAATTGGTATTTGCCTTGAAAGCCGTCAAACACTCCTATCACCAAAATATTCCCAGCTTCCAACACAGCGAAAATTATTCCAGCCAGCAGACCGTGTCAAGATATTAATGTCATAAAATTAAATTGTTATATTACCAATATAAACTGCATCCACACCACCGGTCATAACGACTGAATCATTATTATCTTTCCAACTCACCTCAAGCGCTCCTCCGGGAAGCTCTATTGAAACTGTGTTGTCAGTGAGTCCTTTCAATATTGTGATCACTGCTGAAGCGCAAGCCCCGGTACCACACGCCAGGGTTTCTCCGCTCCCTCTTTCCCAAACTCTCATGAGAGCCCGTGACCGATCCACCAATTTTACAAATTCGACATTTGTCTTCGCAGGAAATATTGAATGACACTCGATAAGTTTTCCATAGCGTGACGGGGCTTTCTCAAGATCATCTTTGTCATATATTATTACGCAATGGGGATTTCCCATCGACACAAAGGAACAGAGAAAGGTTTGCCCTGCAACATCAAGAGGATAATCCAACACAGGCGATGATGGACTTGTAACATTGACCGGTATTTGAGTCGGATCAAAAATGGGCCGCCCCATATTTACCCTGGCTCTTGTAACTTGGCCCAGCCCGTCGAAAAGCAATTCAACGTCTTTTATGCCGGCCCGCGTTTCAATTCTGATATGGGTGTTTTTGGTAAGTTCATTGTCATAAACGTATTTTGCAAGACACCGGATTCCGTTTCCGCACATTTCTGCCGGCGACCCATCTGAATTTATGTAATCCATGAAAAAATCGGCAACGTTGGATTGTCTGACGACAATTAGACCATCAGCCCCGACACCAACACGCCTGTCACAGAGACGAGATACCTGCGATGGTGAGAGCAAGGCGGCGTTTTCCATGTCGTGGAAAATTACAAAATCGTTTTTTGCGCCGTGCATTTTTTGAAATGTTATTTTCATATCAATACCTTTGGGGTTAGACATAGCATGTCGAACACAAAGAGTTCATTATACACAAAACGTGTATAGAGAAACCCAATGAAATATTTAAGCACATTCTTAACTATAATTCTTGCATGGCTTCTGTTGGACGAGTTCGTACTCAAACATAACGAAGTGGGGAAGAAATATTCAATAGTTGATAGATGGAAGGAACTTGGGAAAAGAATTCACGCGGTTATAGGCACAATGGCGGTAGCTATTCTGGTTGTTTACGTGATAAGGCTGATAATCCATTTCTTCTTGTAGAGGTTTCTTTGGGCGCAGCAGAGTATCAAGACCCTGCGCGCCCGATAAGTTAGATCATTTCAATTGCGCAGGCCATCGAAACACCACCGCCACCACAAAGAGTAGCCAGACCAAGGGTGTTGTTACGTTTTTTCATCGCATGCATCAGGGTAACGATCAACCTTGCGCCAGTACTTCCAACAGGATGACCTAGCCCGATACCTGAACCATTTATGTTCGTGATATCACGATTCAGTTTAAGTTCCTTTTCACAACCAAGATATTGAGCGGCAAAGGCCTCGTTGAGTTCAATTAATTGGAAGTCGTTTAGCGCCATACCAGATCGCTTAAGCAGGTTCTTTACCGCGGGCACGGGGCTCAAGCCCATTATGCTTGGATCACACGCGCCCATTCCCGCTGCTTTTATCTTGGCGATCGGTTTCAAACCAAGTGACTTGGCCTTTTCCATAGACATTATGACAAGGGCTGTCGCGCCGTCATTGATGCCGCTTGAGTTCCCCGCCGTGACTGTGCCGGTTTTGGGGATAAATGCCGGCTGAAGCCTGGCCAAAGCTTCCATAGTCAATCCTGGTCTGAAATGTTCGTCTTTATCGAAGATTTTGGGGGCGCCTTTTTCCTGAGGAATACTTAAGGGGACGATTTCTTCGGCGAAAGAGCCGTCTTTAGTGGCCCGTTCCACATTGTTGTGGCTTCTTAGGGCTATCTCATCCTGTTCCTGCCGTGATATACCTAATTTTAGCGCGACGAATTCGGCGGTGTGGCCCATGATGTAGGGCTTACCCCTGAAAAACTCTACGGGACCATCCTGGGGATAAGGGAGTACGTGCGAGCCGCAATGAAGTCCTGTGGTCATAGCGTCGGTTATAATGTCGTTACCCATACGGATACCCCATCTGGCCTTTTCAACAGTGTATGGAACTCCTGACATGTGTTCTACTCCACCAGCCAGGATAACGTCCGCTTCCCCAGCCTTTATCATCGCGGCGCCTGATAGCACAGCCTCCATCCCTGATATGCATACCCTGTTGATTGTGACGGCCGGCACGCTATTCGGAATACCGGCGACCAACGCGCCAATGCGCGTTACATTCATGGCGTCCGTTGGATTGAGGCAACAACCAAAACGGACATCCTCAATAATGTCCAGCTCAATACCTGCCCGTTCTACCGCCGCTTTCATTGGAACAGCCATAATACTTGACGCGTGCATATCGCGTAACGTACCGCCAAAAGTCCCTATGGCGGTCCTACAACCGGAAACAATAACTACTTCTTTCATGAAATATCTCCTGGTTAAACCCGCAAATTATCTAATAAACAAAACCCTAAATTGACTCGCGTGTCAAACAACTTTTCGATATAGGGGTGACAGTTTGTCCGTGTCCACCCTGTCATGACCAACAATGGAAACCACCGAGAGATTTGTCTGATGCCCCCAGAAATTGAGATTTCGGAATAGACTGAAAAGGTGGAAGCTCATAGTTCCAACGTTTGACGTCAGAGCAACGCTAGTGAAAAGCTTTAGCAAAAACAAGTGTTAATTAATTTACATTTGAATAAACGCGCTATATTACTCCACCTATCCGAATTATCAGGATTCTGCCTTCGCAGGGTGACGCCGGCACAAATGAAGATTGGTTCATTTTATTATTGCAGCTTCATCCACTGTCGTTTTCTTTTCAAAATCGTCCCAAAACTCGTGTTCAGATTTTCTCCAATCAGAGCCAAACTTCTTGTTAAAAAGGTGACCTACCTGATCCAGAGCCTTTTTCCAGGCTGACGTATAGTTCAATTTCAGTACGTCTTCCAGGAATGGCACGAGAGAACCAAGTTTTTCCTTTGGCAAATAAGCGCGCGCGCCTAATTCGATAGACTTCTTCAGGGCTTCTGGAGTAAACGCGTGCGCAGTCAACATTACTGTCGGGAAACCGGCGTTGGTAGCGATCTGAAGAAGATCAAATCCTTTTACTCCCATGATGTCAAGAATGACAAGATCATACGTGTAAGAAACCAGATACTGTTGGGCCTTTTCAAAACTTGTAGCCCGATGCAATGTAACGTTCGCTGATTCGGATAGTTCTTCTTCGATAATGTCGAGGACATCTTCTTCGTCATCGACGGCTAGAATCAGTTTGTCTTGAAGGATTTCAGAACCGGCCATTTTGATCGTCCCCTTTTTCTGGGATATTATTCACTTAGATCCCTGAGTTTTGTAACCTTTCAAAGAAATGCCGCTGGATTTTACCTAAGTAGTTATCGTTGACAAAGACTGATGATCTACGCGCTATAATTGTGTGCGGATTTTATCGCGCTCCAGAAATTTTCAATCTCTTAATTGCTATGCTTACCTATAGAGAGCTTTTCAGTCAACTTTTTTGCGATATTTACCTTGGGAGAGTATACAAGAATTTCCCTAGAAATCAGCGTCTATAGGCGCAATCGGTGTTTTTCAATCATATCTGGGCCGGGTTAGGTTTTGGTATTTGGATTCACCCGTCATCGTGTTATCTTTTGCGTCGTTTATTGAAGACCCCGTAAATCGGCAGCGCTGAAATTTGCGTTCGGTTCACAGCATTAATTGGCGCAACCCAATTCGTTACGAGGATATCGAATGACTTTACGAAAGTACGTTGTCGTACCCCCGATGGAAGGGGACCTGGAGAACCTACGCGAAATGGCCAACAATTTGTGGTTTTCCTGGAACTTGGACGCAGTCGAGCTTTTTGACCATCTCGACGAGGGATTATGGCGCGAAGGCGGTCACAATCCACTGTGGTCGTTGATACGTTTGTCCCGGCGGAGATTAAAAGAGATCCGTGAAGACGAAGGCTATTTGTCCCATGCGGAGAAGGTCTGTCAACGATTTCGCTCATACATCAAACGCGCCAAAAAATACGCATATCGTTTGGATCGTCCAATTGATTTTGTAATTGCCTATTTTTCGCTAGAATTTGGAATCACGGAATCGCTACCAATCTATTCCGGAGGTCTTGGGTTATTAGCCGGCGACCACCTCAAATCTTCGAGCGACCTGAACCTGCCCCTGGTAGGAGTAGGACTCATGTATCAGGAGGGTTTTTTCAAACAGCGGCTCTCACCTGATGGCTGGCAGCAAGAAGTTTATCCAAAGACCCAGTTCGATACACTGCCTCTCGAAAAGCAATTGGACTCTTCTGGTAACCCGCTAATCCTCAAGGTGAATCTGGCCGGTGACCCGCTTTACTTCAGAATTCTTAAAGTGGGCGTGGGGCGAGTCCCATTATACCTTCTAGACGCAGACATACCTGAGAACACACCGTTTTTTAGGACTGTAACCGCAAGATTGTATGGCGGCGATACAGAAATGCGTATACGGCAGGAGATCCTTCTCGGCATAGGAGGGGCCAGGGCATTACAGGCTCTTGGGATTAAGCCTTCCGCATTCCATCTAAATGAAGGACATGCGGCTTTTACCCTTCTGGAGCGAGTTCGTTATTTCGTGGAAGAAGAAGGACTGACACTGGAAGAAGCCCGACAAATCGTTATCAGTCAGAGTATCCTCACTGTGCATACACCGGTACCCGCAGGTAATGACGTTTTTGACCGAAGCTTGATGGAGAGGTATTTCCGCAGCTCTGTCGAAAAGGCCAATGTGGATTTCGAGAATCTCCTGGCAGTAGGTAGAAAACGTCCTGAAGACCGAAATGAAGGATTTTGGATGCCGGTGTTGGGATTGAGGCACACCTCCAAGGCTAACGGAGTCAGTCGATTGCATGGTCGGGTGGCGCGTGACATGTGGAAAGATGTCTGGCCCAATTTAGACAAGGAAGACGTTCCGATAGGTTATATCACCAATGGAGTTCATATACCTTCCTACATCTCCAGGGACCTTTTGAGGCTATACGATAGGTATCTGGGACCAGGGTGGACCGAAGACCCTGACAACGAAAAAATCTGGCAACAAATAGATTACATACCTGACACTGAACTGTGGAGGACTCATGAACGATGCAGGAACCGCTTGATCTATTTTGCCCGTCGACGATTGATTGAACAGTTAAAACTTCGTGGCGCCCCTGCCGCGGAAATTGAGGAAGCCCACGGTGTCTTAAACACAGATGCTTTAACCATTTGTTTTGCAAGACGTTTCGCCACGTATAAGCGCGCTACCCTAATTTTTCGCGACATTAAAAGGTTGGCTAGTATACTCAACAAAAAGGGGAAAACCGTTCAATTGATCTTTGCAGGCAAGGCTCATCCAGCGGATAACGGTGGCAAAAAGTTAATTCAGTCCATAGTGCAAACCATAAAATCCGAGCCGTTCAGAGGTCGGGTCGTTTTTATTGAAGATTATGATATAAATGTAGCGCGCTACATGGTCCAGGGCGCAGATGTATGGCTAAATAATCCAAGACGCCCTCTCGAGGCTTGTGGGACATCCGGGATGAAAGCCGCTGCAAACGGGGCCTTGACCTTGAGCGTTCTCGACGGTTGGTGGGACGAGGGTTACCTAGGGGACAACGGGTGGGCCATTGGATCGGGCGAAGAATATGAAAACCTCGATTATCAGGATGATATCGAAGGCAAAGAACTGTACGATCTCCTCGAACAAAGCGTCATCCCGTTGTTTTATGAACGTGGTATAGACGACATTCCCCGTGAATGGATCAGGGGTGTCAAAAGATCTCTAAGCACCATTTGTCCGGTTTTCAATTCACATCGGATGGTCACAGACTATGTGGAATCCTCCTATGTTCCGTGCGCCACGAATTTTAAAAAGTTGTCGGAGTCAAATTATGCTTTGTTAAGGGAATTGGTTGCCTGGAAAAAAGGAATTGCCAACGATTGGGACAAACTTTCAGTAAAGGACGTCCACGTTTCCAATGACACCGAACGTCTGAAAGGTAAAAGTATCGAGTTTCAGGTCAGAATTGAAACGGCTGGACATCAACCTGACGAGTTGAATGTTGAATTGCTGCACGGACCGATTGATTTGTGGGAAAATTTTAAGGTTAGGAACATAACAAGACTATATCCGGCAAAAGATGTGGAGTCGTCCGGTAGCGCCTTCATATTCAAAGGTGAAATCCCTTTGACTGTAACAGGCATGTATGGCTACGGAGTTAGAGTAACGCCTCAATTTCCGGGATTGCCCTCATTGGAAGACCTTGATCTTATAATTCGAGGTTAACTTGTTGGGCAATTCAAAGAAGATGATTTTCCTTTTTCTCTTGATAACAGTTGGCGCAGCGACTGTTTTTTGTGCTGGAAATTTTGACATATTTTCAAACAAGTATTTCGTCAATGACGACGTGCTGCAGCAGATTTTCTGGATGGAACGCTGGCGTGACCCGCAATTGTTTCAAAATGATTTCCTGACCAATTATGCCGAGACCTATGTCCCCATTGGCGTAAAAGCGATTTACCGGACGGCTTCTCTATGGTTTGACCCTCTGATTTTTTCAAATATTTTGACCGCAATACTTTTTGCGCTCACAGCAGGACTCTGGTTTGCATGGGGGCGTGTGTTCGGCGACAATTTGACAGCTTTTCTGGTGGTTGTTGTCTATTTTCTGTTCACGGGGTTTCAGTATCAGATGAACGGGGGGTTATCTCGAAGTTTTGTCTTCCCTTTGATGATTTTGTATCTATTACTGGTTTCTCGGGGAAATTTATTTTCCGCCGGACTAGTCCTTTTTATCCAGCCGTTTTTTAACCCGTATGTTTTCTTGTTATGTTTATTCACACACGGTTTAATAATGCTGATTAAGTTCGGCCCTGCCCTAGCGTCAAGAATTTTCCCTACCTTTAGTAACATTTTGGGAATTACAAATCCTGAAAAGCAACAGGAACAGTCAGCGCTCCAAATTCTTAAGGAGCTTTTAGTTTTGAATGCGCCGGTATTTTTCGCCGTAGCGTTCACAATCGTCAGTGTAGCGTGGTACCAATCTAGCACCGGACATCTCATCAGTTGGCGGGAAATGGTTGGAAAGAGCGAATATTCAGAATTGGGGCGGTACCAATTATATCCTGCTCCGTCATTTTTCCACGAACTGATTAGGCCGTGGATATTTAACCTCTCATTTCCCTA
>JARLHM010000092.1 GCA_031292235.1 Syntrophaceae bacterium
CGCCAATCAGCAATCAGCAAGTTCCAATCCATTCAGGCTTCAAAAGTTTGAGCTAAAATCCAAAAACTCCGGAACAGCTAAACTCGACGAATGATGAACCACTACGGTCCTCTAAATTAGTTTCAATTCACGAGTCAACGCGGCAGCTCGCTGTGTTGACTTTCACAAATCAACCTCTGCGATAGTATAGAATCTCCATAGTCTTTAATCACCAGTAAAAATCTAATAATGGAACAATTCATTACCAAACCTTTATGTTACGAAGTATAAAGTAACAATTTACATCTGAAAGGAGGGTTGAAAAACTGATGGCGGGTACCCGATTGCATTTTGAACCATTTTTCACGTGGGTTAACAGAGGCCGGATCCTTTTTTCTCCAGGCAGCAGAGCTGAGATTGCCTTCGAACTTCGGCAACTCGGCGCTTCAAAGCCACTTGTTATAACGGATAAGGGCTTGGTTGGCGCAGGGGTGGCTGACCAGATCTTACAGAAGCTGGAAAGCCCGGATTTACAAATCGCAGGGTTGTTTGACGCTGTGACGCAGGACGCCAGGATCGAAAATATCAATAAAGCCGCCCGGTTTTACAGGGATGCCGGAGCAGACTCATTGATAGCTGTTGGAGGCGGCAGTGTTTTGGACACTGCAAAAGCGGTAAATATTCTAGTGGGAGCTGGTTTAGACGATTTCAAACCTCTAGCGGACCAAGCGGCGCTATGGGAAGACGCTTCCCCCCTACCGGCGCACATTGCGGTCCCGACTACCGCGGGTACGGGATGCGAGGTAACCAACGTCATCGTCGTCCTAGATTCTGAATCACGAGCCAAACTTTCTGTAACACACCCTTTTTGCAACGCGGATTTATCGATACTCGATCCTGAGTTAACCATCAAGCTTCCACCAAAGATCACCGCTTTCACGGGTATCGACGCTCTAACCCACGCTATAGAGGGCATAACCTCAATAGGCGCTCAACCAATTTCAGACGCCTTGGGATTACAAGCGATAAGAATGATCACGCGGGCCCTGCCTCTTGCGGTGTTGGAACCTGAGGATGTTGAAGCGCGAGGAGACATGATGATTGCCGCCACTATGGCCGGGATGTGTTTCTGTAATTCCATGCTTGGAGCGACTCACGCCACGGCTCATGCCCTTGGCGCTTTGTATGGTATCCCACATGGCCTTGCAAACGCGATGATGCTACCGCTCGTAATGGAATTTAACATTAAGGAGGCCACCCAACGATATTCAATGATCGCTCAGGCCTTGGGCGTCCCAACGGATGGATCTTGTTCCAGGAGTAACGCCGAGTCCGCGGTGGACGCTGTCAGGAAATTGAAGATGGAAATCGGTCTAAAAGAAACTCTCAAAGACTTTCATGTTCCAGGAGATCCGGATAAGCTGTCCGACTTGGTGGAACTCGCCGCTGGTGACAGTCAGATAAGTTACAATCCCCGAATGATGGATGAGTCTGATATACTGAATCTGTATTTGAGAGCGCAGTAAAAAAATGGGAGGTGATAATGGAATTTTGGAAAGACGAAACCGAGCCAATAAAGGCTTTTATTGAACTGTTCAACCGCGCAAAACAGGACACTGAGTTGTATGAGGGACTGAAAAAGGTGAATCAGTTGATCTGGTTCGATTACACTGAAAATGGCCCAAATTGCTCATTCTACGTCGATTGCAGAGGAGGAGAGGTAAAGGTCTCCCCAGGGAAACCCGATGATCAACCTGATCTGACAATGAGCCTTTCCGCAGATGACGCCCACAGATCATGGTCTAACAAATTGAACCCTGTTATGGCTATAACAAGAAAAAAGATAAGGATAAAAGGTTCTGCGACGGGTCTCTTAAAATTGGCGCCAAAACTTAAAAAGGTCGCGACGATTTACAACGTAACACTTAAAGATCTCGGTTGGGAGAGCAAGATAATTTCCTAATTATCTCAGAGGTATATTCATGAAGGGCAGTACCGGCCATTTTCTTTCCGTCAACCTATCGGATGGCTCGACTAATTCATTTTGTCCTCCAATAGATTACTACTCGAGGTTCATAGGGGGCGCAGGCTTTGCAGCCAGGCTATTCGTGGAACGAGGCAATTTTGAAACTGATCCACTAGCTCCGGACGCTCTGCTCATTTTTTCTTTAGGTCCGTTCGCGGGTCTCAGGCTTTCTGGAGCGAGCCGTTTTTCCGCGGCGGCTTGCTCACCACTTACCGGCCACTGGGCCGACTCCTCATGTGGGGGTAACTTTGCCCCCGAATTGAAATTTGCGGGTTTTGACGGCATACTTATTTCAGGGAAAGCTGAAAAACCTTCGGTCCTTGTTATATCGGACCATACCGCCAAGGTTGAAACATACCCGGAACTATGGGGTTTGGGAGTAGAGAAAACCACCGCCGCGTTAAAACACAAATTTGGAAAAGCTTCTAAAACGCTTGTGATCGGACCAGCCGGAGAAAATCTCGTTAAATTCGCGTGTATCATCAATGACGGACATAGCGCTTTCGGTAGGGCAGGGTTAGGCGCTGTAATGGGTTCCAAGGGTCTTAAAGCAATAGTGGTAAGGGCCAAGGACAGAAACTTTATCGTTGAGGACCCAATAGCTTGCCGTAAACTTGTCTCGGAATTGAACAGTCGCATAAAAGAGTCGGTCACTCTTAGCGTTATGAGAGAGAATGGAACAGCGGCCAATCTGGAAGGCGGAGTCCATTTGGGCGACGTTCCAATAAGGAATTTTACTTCAAATTTCTGGGAGGAAATGGCCGAGGCATTGACAGGATCTACCCTATCAGAAAAGTATTTGAAGAGAAGGGCAAATTGCGACTTTTGTAGTGTGGCCTGTAAAAGGATTGTAGAAATTACTGAAGGCCCTTTCGCTATACCTAAAGGGCCTGGCCCTGAGTATGAAACCATCGTCTCTTTCGGATCGTTGATTGGGTCTATGGATCTGGCGGCCACATGTAAAGCGGGCAAGATGTGCAATGACCTTGGAATGGACACCATCTCTTGCGGCGCCACTATCGCCTGGGCCTTAGAGGCCTTTGAAAATGGCGACATCGGTGTCGAAGAATGCGATGGCTTACAACTCAAATGGGGTGACATCAATACCATAATCAATCATCTGTTACCGACAATAGCCGAAAAAAGGGGAGGGTTGGGTGAGCTTCTTGCCGGGGGGTCAGTGGCCGCAGCCAGGAAAACAGGTTCAAAAACAAGGGAATATAACGTTCATGCCAAGGGCTTGGAAGCGCCCATGCATGATCCCCGTGGTGGCGGTCATGGGCTTGCCTTGACATACGCTGTAAGTCACCGGGGCGCATGTCACGTTTCGTCACCCATGTTATTCATGGAAATGGGAGCGTGTTATTACCCTGAGATAGGCTTTGACTACGAATTGGACCCTCTTTCATCTGAGAACAAAGCTGAATCCGCAGTCTTGGCCATGGCATTGGGATCCTTAGAAAATAGCGCCTGCTTGTGTCAATTCGCTGATCGTGAAATCACAATTCCTGAGTGGGTAGCTTTGTTTAATTCCGTGGCCGGTTTCAATTGGGAAATTCACGACATGATGAAAGCCGGCCGTCGAATTTTCTATCTCCAAAGACTCATGAATCATCGTTACGGTCTTAGGGCCGAGGACGATAAAATTTCGAGTCGTTTATTGACTCCTGCGGTTGACGGAGCCCCCGAAGGCATAAAAATCGAATTTGACAAAATGAAGACCAAATTTTATAACCTGATGGACTTGGACCCAGAGACCGGCATTCCTTCGAGTAAAACCTTGGTAGATTACAATTTGGAGACTGAAGCCGACATAATACTTAAAGGTTAGAAAGTGCGGATTTTCTTGGAGCCTATTGGCGTTGTCAGAGGGCGACTGTGCGCTCAATCAGTGGAAATCGATGGAGATAGCGCTGTCGGAAAATTGATTGAATCGTTAAATTTACCGCCCAAGCTCAATGTAATCGCCATAACCGATGGAAAGAGACTGTCTTCGGACGAGAAACTCAAGGACGGGGCAACCGTAAAGATTGTCTCCCTAGCTTTGGGTGGTTAAAATCTAAACTTGGGCTAAAAAGGGTGGCGTTCAAGCCACAAAACAAGGCTCAATACCGTCCAGATCTGCCTGTTGTTATCTTTTGCCCCGCTGAGGTGCTCATCTAGAAGCGTCTTGCAGTACTTTGGATCAATTATTCGTGAACGGATTAACCGTTCCTCCGAAAACACTTCACATACAAAAGTTCTCAACTCGTTTCTTATCCAAAAAGGCAAAGGCGGGGTAAAGCCTCTTTTTTTACCTTTTCGAATAGATGGTGGAAGCAAGAGCTTGACGGCGCTTCTCAGGAGACTCTTTGTTTGAAAACCTTTTGATTTTATTCCAGGGGGAATCACGGAGACCCGTTCGACCAATTCATGGTCCAGGAAAGGCACACGGGCTTCTAAAGAGTTGGCCATGGTCATCCTGTCCACTTTCGTGAGATTGTCATCAAGGAGAAATGTTTTAGCGTCCACGTAAAGGAGTTGATTCAACGGATGACTTTTTCTGACACGTGAAAAATGAGCGTCAAAAATCCTAAAAGTGTCATCAAAGCCCTGATCAAGGAAGTCTTTAGTAAACAGACGCCGTTTGTCATCCTCATTAAAAATTACTTTCCACCAGTAATGGGCCATTTCAAACGGCAAATCCGCGCCGGTTACAAATCTCTTGGCCTTGTAGTCAAAACTGATTCTCTCAAAAGAGGACGGCAAAGAAAGAATTATTCTATTTACGATATTTTTCCTGATCCAACTGGGAATAAGCCGGAAGATACGACTTACTTTAAATGCAAAGTGCGTAGGATAACCCGCAAATACTTCGTCTCCTCCGTCACCTGTGAGCACAACCCGCACCCTCTCCGCCGCCATCTTGGAAACAATAAAAGTCGGTATCGCAGAGTAATCGGCAAAAGGCTCATCAAAAAAGGCAAGGAGGTCCTCAATGGGACCCGCCATGGACGGATCGACAATTTTCTCCACATGTTCAGTACCGATCTCTTGAGCCACAAGACGGGCTTCTGATGACTCGTCATAAGACTCGTGCGGAAAACCAATGGTGAAAGTTTTGAGAGGAGCTTTCAATTTACGGGCCATGATGGCGGAGATCGTTGTGGAATCCAAACCTGCGCTGAGTAGGGCCCCGATTGGAACGTCAGATATCATTTGCCGGCGTACAGCCGTCTCAATCAGGTCTATTATTTCTTCGTCAAAAGATGTCTTTGAATAGTCCTCCTCTCCAGCAATCGGAGCAGGAATATCCCAGTATGATCTTTGGGTTATCCCTCTTAACGAACAAATAAGAATTTTGGCGGGTTCAAGCTTCTTAATGGCCGAAAAAGCCGTTTCAGGTGTGGGCGTGTACATCAGGGATGTGTAATCGTATATAGCTTGAAAATTAGGGGAGCGATCAACGGAAGTCTTAAGTAAGGCTTTTATTTCACTAGCAAAAAAAAAATTCCCTTTTGGGTCATAACAGTAGAACAAAGGCTTTATCCCCATACGGTCCCGAGCTACCAAAATCTGCCTGGCCCTCGAATCCCAAATTGCGAATGCGAACATGCCGTTGAGGCGCGTCACGCAATCATGGCCGTATTCTTCATAAAGATGGACAATTGCTTCAGTGTCGGAGCAAGTACGGAACGTGTGACCCCTTTTGACAAGATCAGTCCTGAGTTCCTGATAGTTATAAATTTCGCCGTTGAAAACTATCCATATAGAAGAATCTTCGTTGCTCAGGGGCTGACGTCCCCCCTCAAGGTCTATAATACTCAGTCGACGCATGGCCAGACCCACTGGGCCATCGATGTAATATCCCTCGTCGTCGGGCCCTCGGTTGACCATAGTTCGGTTCATATCCTTCAACAAGCCCATAGAAACCGGACGAAGATCACCTATAGAAAATGTTCCGCATATTCCGCACATGTTTGATGTTGTCTACACCGTGACGTTAATCCCGTTCCTGAAGTCGAAGCGACGCAAACTGGTCGAGAATAAGTCCGAAAAAGATAATATTGATACCTCCAGCCAGAAAAAGCACCACTCCACCTGAAAATTGCTGGAATAAAATCAGGTTCCTGACCGTGAGAAAGATTCCCATCAATACCATGATCAATCCGGCGGGCAAGAATATTTTGTTCGGGTTCGTCATCGTTATTATTCTTAGAATGAACATGATGAATCTGAACCCATCCCTAAACGGACGGAGTTTACTCTTTGTGTGGACTGGTCTTGAATTAACCGCGATAGGCGTAAATGTCACATTGTAGCCTGCGGTGATAAATGACAGGGTGCTAGTAGATGGGAATGAATAGCCATTAGGGTAGAGGTGCAGAAACTTGATTGCCACCTCGTGACGAAAAGCTCTAAAACCGGAGGTTAAATCAGGTATATCGCGCTCAGCGAGGAATGAAGCCAGCCCTCTCAAAAGTCGATTTCCGAGATTTCTCAAAGGGGAACCTTCCTGATTGGAGAAATTCCGGGCCCCTACCACCAGGTCAAAGTCCTTTAGCTGGTCAAGTATTCGGGGCAATTCCGCTGGATCGTGCTGCCCATCGGCGTCCAGGACGGCTATGATCCCTCCCTTGAGGGACCGTAAAGCAGTTTTCAGGCACGCTCCGTTGCCTTTATTTGTAGGGTGTCTGATTACTTCCGCCCCTGCGTCAGTGGCTCGTTTTAGGGTATTGTCGGTTGATCCATCATCAATAACGAGCACGCGAGCATCAGGCGCATTTGCCACGACTCCCCGGACCACATCAGCTATAGTTTTCTCTTCATTATATGCTGGTATGACTATGGTAACCATGGATTCAGAAACATCACACCTGTCTTTAACGTCCATTGAACTTTCCTAAACTTTGAGGTTCAGAGTAACTTTTACAACACGCCGAAGATGTTTAGAGCCTGGCGTGGATGGCCCGCACATCATATAGATGCTCGAATTACCAGACGATAAAATAACGCTA
>JARLHM010000093.1 GCA_031292235.1 Syntrophaceae bacterium
AGATATCAGCCCATATTTGATTAACAAATCCCCTATGTTTTCGCAGATCTAGGTCCCATATCCCCCAATTGGCTTCTCTAGTGGTATGCTCGAGCATTTGCTTGTTCTCCTAGAGCCCTTTATCGCTTGTCCAGCACCCCTCTGAAAAAGATATCCGCTGCAGTTGACACGTTATCTTCCTCGAGAAGTCGGGCGGGATCTTTCATCGTCTGAAAAAGAAACGCGTTGATCGTTCCGTCAAGCGCCACAGCCATTTGATAGGGATCTAGGCTCCGGAACACATGATCTTTGATGCCCTTCTCAAAGACTGAAGCCAATTTCTCAATTCCTTCATCGTAGAGCTTAAGGAGATCTTGGTCCAAACCGGCTCTTATGTTGAAGCTTGCCCCTCTGGTTTCGGCATAATACAGGCGCATGAGCGGCAAATTATCGGAAAACAGTTCCCGACGAATGGCGATGTACCTCTCAATGGCTCGAAGAGGATTCCGTTCCTGTTCGAGGACCTGTATAAGAGCATGGCGCCACTTTTCTGCCATCTCCATGACAAGGGCTTTGTACAACTCTTCCTTATTACGAAAGAATTTATATAATGTTCCGATCCCGAACTCTGCTTCTTTTGCGATCTCGTGCATGGAGACATTGTGATACCCCTTTTCCGAGAAGAGCCTTAACGCGGCGTCGAGTATTTCTCCACGCTGACGCAATTTCTCTCGCTCTCGACGAGGGACATTTCCGAGTTTGGTGTTGACCTGGCCGAGCTGTGAATGGCTCATTTGCTTCTCCGTCTGACGATTAATTCAGAACCTGACGTCACATTCTGTTACTTCTTGAGGTGACAGTCAAGAAAAAATCATCATTCAACAAACAATTATGCGAACTGGGAGATTTCAATTCCAGGGGCTAGATCATGGGGTTTCGGGAAACATGCCAGGTAAATTTCCCATTTATAAGAATTACTTGTTTGACCACGAGGTAGCATTAGAGTTGATGCGGTTCGGTAGAAACACTAAGCTCGGAGGTACCATCAGTGTTCTTGGGATCGAATTCCGTAATTATGAGAGATAATGCGTGGTTTCCAAAAAGAGTTGAGAAATCTTTTGGATTTTAAGATCACGTCCCACTGAAATTCAAAGCGACGCTTTTAGAAATGACGCACACGGGCTCTATTGACCCCTTAGACTTTTTTGTTTAGGGACTCGACAACCAGCCTGTACTTTTCGTGAATCATGTTTCTGTCAAATTCCCAGAATTCTTCGAGCATAGATTTTTGTTCAGATTCCGGGAGGTATTTCATCATGGAGGGAAAGAAAACTTTGTCTTCCTTCTCGATATGCTTGGGATAGAAGTCGGCCAGAAACTGGAGTTTCTCAGTAATCACCTTTAATGCGGAATCGTCACCGTCTCGATATCGTCTATTCGCATCGATCAACTCCGCTGTTACCACTCTTCCTGTGGCGTGCTCTCCAATCAGCTCCTCCATTGTAATCCTATCGGTGTCTGACATCTGTTTCCGAGCAAGTTCACGGAAGAGTATGAGTTCCTCTTTCCCATGATGGGTCCTGTCACCATATGTGCGAAAGAAATCTACCGCTGTATCTACAAATACAGGATCAGCTTTACCTGTAATGGAAATCCTTTCGAGTTCCGCCCTGAAATGAAAAAGCATTCTTTCAATAAGTCGGTGCTCAATCATCAATGGACCGCGTGGCTGCATGGCAATATCCTCCTCACCTCATTTACCATACAATTATAGCATCAGTGAGGATCTTCTTCAAATTCCGGGTCGGTCTGGGTCGGTCTAAAAATGCCCAACGCTTGCCTTACATTAGTCTTTGATATAAATAGAAACCAGGTTTTTGACTCGCTCCTCACATTCGGATAATCATCATTATAGAGGAGCTGTAACGCCGAATTGATTCCGGGAGAGGCGGCCATCTTCAAGTTTCTGAAATCTACACTTAAGGGTCTATTTTATCTAATATTCCTGATGGTAGCCGTAATAGCGCTATTTATAGGTATCGAGCGCCTTTCAAAATTCGCTTTGAGTAAGTCTTTTTTTGCACAAGTTTATCTTCAAGATTTTGCAATGGTTCGTAAGGATGCTGTCCACCCTGTAACCCATTACGATTATGATTTTGTTCCGGGGGCTTGTTTGGAGTACAACATCATTAGGGGAAACCGCTACGAATACGCCAACAACGCTGGTTTTAGGGACCCTCGTGAAATTTCTATGGAAAAACCTGCTGATGAATTCCGCATTTTTTTAACCGGTGGTTCAACAGCTTACGGGTTGGGTCCAATTGGACAAGCGGCCTCTGCTATGGACTACTACACCATAGAGTTCAGGGAAACCGTAGCTCACTATTTGGAGATGATCCTTAACAGTGGCCCACTTATTGAAGGCAAGAAAATAAGAGTATACAATACGGCTGTTTGGGGACACGCTTTTCAGCACCTTCTGATAAGGTATCCTGTAAAATTGCGTAACTACAAACCCGACATGGTGATTTCGCTTGATGGAGCAAATGAATTACCGCTTATAAGCAAGCTTGACGCAGATTGGAACTACTTTCACGAGGGGCAGTACAACAATATTTTGAGGGACATGTTTTCTTACAGCGCCTCGGGGCTTTCATCGTATTTGACGCTGTGGTTAAAAAACAACACGTATCTAATGACTTATCTCTGGGCTGGCCAGGATCTTTTTCAGGAAATGAATATCAGGACACACAAAGGTGTTGTGGATTCGCAGGAAGTCGCAGACGAAACCGGCAAAAAGGATGAGGTTACCATTGAAGAGAATTTGCCTATACTGGATCGCAACATTACCGCAGTAGTGAAGACTGTAGAAGATTATAGCGCTTTGCTCAAGAATGACAATGTTCCTCACATCCTGGCGTTGCAGCCTTGGTTCTATTTGAGCAAAAAGCCCTTAAATGAAAGAGAAAAGATCATAAATGAGATAGAAGGCTATCGCGACTATTATGGGGTCCCATCTGATAAGGTTTACAAACGGCTCATCGATAGACTTGTTGATAGCGCCGAAAAAAAAGGATATTTTCTCGTAGATTTTTCTGAGTATTTTGACGACGTCTCTGCGTGGGTTTTTACCGACTGGTGTCACCTAACAGGTGGCGCCAATTACCTAATAGCCAAGGAGCTGTCGAACCGTGTAAAAGAACATTTTCTAGGCAAAGCTTTAGGTCCGGGAGATTCGACAAAAAACAAGGACAGTTTTTTTGTGGATCTTGTCGTCGCCAGTAGCGTCATCAAAGCCCCGCCCGCAATAGATACTCAATCGGGCGCAGAGAATTTCCAAAAGGGTTTTCCTGGACAGGAACTCTATGTCTCCACTCAACTTTCTGAAACAGAAATCCCGGAGATTGTCCTTGATTTAAAACAAACCCATCCGGTCAGCCGCCTAAGAATTGTTTGGGGAGATGAACAATCCACTCCGGAAGAATGGGTGATTGATGTCTCTACCGATAGCATGGAATGGAAACCTTTTTGCTCGGGTTCCAAGAAAACTGTTGACTATTATTCGTGGTGGCCGGGATATGAATATTATGGTTCTAACCCGGTCCAGGCAAGATTTGTAAGATACAGACAGACGAAGATGTCTGAACCTGTTATAAAACTTAGGGTGTGGAATTTATTCAGGTAGGTCCAAATGAACATTCTTGGTATTTCTGCTTATTACCATGACAGCGCCGCATGTCTGGTTCAAGATGGAACAATAGTGGCTGCGGCCCAGCAAGAGCGGTTTTCCCGCGTTAAACACGACCATCGTTTTCCTCATGATTCAATCAATTACTGTCTCGATTATGCGAAAATAACGGCCAACGATTTAGACTATGTGGTCTTCTATGACAAGCCATTTATAAAGTTCGAAAGGCTTCTGGAAACTTATCTCGCTTTTGCCCCAAGGGGCTGGGCGTCTTTCCTTATGGCGATGCCGCTATGGCTTAAGCAGAAACTGCATTTACCGTCTCTCATCAAAAAGAGCATGGGCTATGAAGGTAAGATTCTGTTCCCTGAGCATCACGAATCCCATGCCGCAAGCGCATTCTTCCCTTCTCCATATAAAAGGGCGGCCTTTTTGACGATGGATGGAGTGGGAGAGTGGACTACAACAAGTTTTGGAGTAGGGGCTGACAACAAGATCAGGATTGATTACGAAATAAAGTTTCCTCATTCCTTGGGCTTACTCTATTCGGCTTTTACATATTTCACAGGATTTAAGGTTAACTCCGGTGAATACAAGGTCATGGGCTTGGCGCCGTATGGGGAACCCAAGTATGTGGATTTAATGCTTAGAGAGCTTATAGATGTAAAAGAAGATGGGTCTTTCAAACTCAACATGGACTACTTTACATATCCTTATGGGCTTACCATGACAGGTTCGGCGTTTGAGAAACTCTTCGGCGGCCCGGCTCGTAAACCCGAAAGCAAACTAACCCAGCGTGAGATGGATATAGCAAAGTCTGTTCAGGTGGTCACTGAGGAGGTGATGCTCCGAACGGCCAGGCACATCCACAAGATCACCGGCGAGAAATACCTCTGTATGGCTGGTGGGGTCGCGCTTAACTGTGTAGGTAATGGGAGGATATTGAGAGAGGGCCCATTTGAGGACATATGGATTCAGCCGGCGTCCGGGGACGCAGGTGGCGCCTTGGGGGCAGCGCTGTTCGCGTGGTATCAGTTGCTTGGAAATGAAAGGGTCTGTGATAACGTCCATGATTTACAATTTGGGTCGTATTTGGGTCCGGAATATTCAGATTCGGAAATAAAGCAATTTCTTGAGGAAAGAGGCTATCCGCATAAATTCCTTGGAAATGGATCAGCCTCCTCGACAATTGCCGACTTGATAGAGGAAGGCAAAGTTATTGGTTGGTTTAATGGTCGCATGGAGTTTGGCCCACGGGCGCTGGGAGGACGTTCGATAATAGGTGACGCGCGAAATCCCAAAATGCAAAGTCAGATGAATCTTAAGATCAAATATCGGGAGAGCTTCAGACCGTTCGCTCCGTCAGTCCTCATGGAACAGGTGAACAATTTCTTTGAACTGGACAGACCTTCTCCCTATATGTTGCTCGTGGCGGATGTGGACAAGAAGCTTCGGCGAAAGATGACCACGGAACAGGACAAATTGTGGGGTATCGACAAACTTAACGTTTCGCGTTCGGACATACCGGCTGTTACACATGTTGATTATTCCGCCAGAATTCAGACTGTCCATAAGGAGACAAACCCACGGTATCACGAGGTGATATCGGCGTTTTTTGAAAAGAGCGGTTGCCCCGTGATTGTGAATACGTCTTTCAATGTGCGCGGTGAGCCGATAGTTATGAGCCCGGAACACGCATATCTATGCTTCATGCGCACCGAGATGGATTACCTGGTCCTTGGTTCTTATCTGTTGGACAAAAAGTCACAACCCCAGTTGAAAGATGACGCTGACTGGCGCTCCCAATATGAGCTTGATTAGCGGCCGCTGGTCGTCTTAAATGAAAGTCCTGTCCGACGAGGTCTTGAGAATAGATGAGCATAATCAAAGAAATTAAAGATGAAATCAAGGCGGCTTATCGTGAGCCCACCAAAAAGGACCTGAATGTACTAGCGCTGTTGTTTCTGGTGTTACCGGTTGCGATCGGCGCCCACCTTCTTTACTGGAAAGGGTCTTCTAACGGATACATATGGATTGCGGTTGGACTGATCCTGTTCATTGCACGCTTTATTCCGCCCCTGTTTAGAAGAATATATTCGGGTTGGGTATCGTTTTCGATCGTTATTGGTTATTTTGTATCCAGGGCGTTGCTAACATTCATATTTTTTATTGTCATGGCCCCCACGGGCGCATTGATGAGAATTTTCGCCAAAGACCCAATGGACAGAAAGCTGGATCCCAATGTGACATCCTATTGGCAAAAAAGGGAACCCGCGGAAGACAACAGTGTCGAGAGATATGAGAAGCAGTTTTAATTTGTTTTTGACGTGTGAGAAAAATACTGTTCTAATCGAACATGGGACGACCACTGTTCGAGTAAAAATTGACCGTTTCTTGGGAGAGAGTTAAGGAGGAAATAATCATGTCGTTGATAAAAGAATTTTGGGATTTTATGAAGGTCAGGAAGAAATTCTGGCTTGCTCCTATCTTAATAGTCCTGGTAATTCTCTCGGGATTTATAATTCTCGCCTCCCTTTCGCCCGCAGCGGCGCCTTTTATTTACACTCTTTTCTAAAAGGCGTGATGGCGATAGATATTCCCGATGTAGAGCGGCTGAATCATAATGAGTATCTTAATTGCTCTATATTCGGAGGCTTAGCATAAGAGGCGTTCCGGATTATCTCTCTTTTGAGTTTCCGCTAACGCCTCGAAAATATCTTATTTAAATGCGAGATAGAAAATTGAGCGGCACAGAAGAGAAGAAATCTAGAGGCTTTTTCAGAAAACTTGCTTTTTTTACTCTATACATAACTTTCATCTTAGCAATTGTTTTCGGGGCTTTGGCGGGACTGGATTACTACGCTTACCTCAAGGTCAAAGCGTCGCCACTAGGGGAAGCCTACAAGGGTAGAGATCTGGACCTTGCCAGGCGAAGTTCCCAAACTGTTTCTCCACAATGCGGATATGAACCCACCCCAGGATTTGCGGCAGTTAGGAATACCCGTCTAGGCAATTCTTTTGAATATATCAATGATGAAAGTTTTAAGGATTTTGAAAACGTTCCCACTGAGAAGCCTAAAGATGAATATCGGGTGATAGTGACAGGGGGATCTGTAGTTTACGGTAGAGGTCCAGTGCCTCCTTCGGATGCTATATGTGACAATTATGAAATTACTTTCCGTTGGACGATTCCCCATATTATTCAGGAATTAATGAACGCTGATCCTGATATCAGACAAAAAATTGGCGGCAAAAAGGTTAGAGTTATAAATGCGGGCGTTGCGGGATATGTTTATCAAAATAGCCTCATGCGTTATTTGGCCAAGCTTCGTCTTTACAATCCTGATCTTGTCATTTCTATGGATGGCGCAAATGAAGTGCACACTGTCGCTAGGCCATTGAGGGACTGGAATTATTTCACCGAAGGTCCGTATTATGAGGTAATCAGCGAAGTCATGGGCATGGGCCCAAAGGGGCTACTGAATTACGTGACCTTGTGGTTAAAACGCAACACTTACTTCTTCACATGGCTGGCGATGAACAAAGGGGAGGGGCCTGGCATATTGATGGAAGACAGGGGTTTTGCCGCGCATCCTCAGGACCCCACACCGGAAATGATGCAATGTCTGAAAAACAATATTCGTCAGGTTGCGGATGTAATGGCCATATACCACGCCACGCTGTCATCTGATCGTGTTCCGCACGTGTTCGCTCTTCAGCCCATGTTCCGAAATTGTAAAAAGGAACGCACCCCTATTGAGCGGGAAATAGAAAAGGTTACCGGTATGGAAAAGATCGGTTTCTACGATTCTCGTAAGACTTACGATGAACTCGTGGACCAGATCAAAAAAAGGGCTAAAGACGATAAATTTGAGGTTGTTGACCTGACTGGAATTTTTGATAACACGCATGAGTGGGTTTTTACTGATTGGTGTCACGTCACAAATGGGGCGAATTATGTGATTGCGAAGGCCCTTGTAGATGAAGTGAAGCAGCGGGTTTTTCATTTGCCCCTGAGTGAATCTAACAAACTGCAAAAACCACCCGACTCCTATTTTGTCGATTACTCGAAAGAAGCAAAAGCTCTGGTCAATGACAAAGCTCGTGATGCTGGCCTAGACATCCTGAAGGGTTATCCGGGCCCAAAGGGGCTCGAGGTCCCGGCTGGGAATAAGTCTGGAGTAATATTGGACCTGGAAAAGGTCGTTCCTGTTTCAAGGCTTCGGATTGTATGGGGAAATGAAGATACAGTCCCCAAAGACTGGAAGATAGACATTTCCGAAGATGGTCTGAATTGGAAGAACTGGCTGACCGTTGATGGCGCCAAAACCGATAAGTATGATCAATGGCCTGGATTTGAATATTATGCAGATAAAGAGTCCCCAGCGAGGTACTTGAGATATTCGCAGGAGGCGCCAGACAAGGAAATCTATTTACGTCAACTAAGCGTTTTTAGATAAATTGTTAAGTAGTTAGACGAATTTGAACCTGGGGCCCCAACGTCCCAGACGTCTCATATAGTCACATAGGATTGGGTCTCGGTGAAAAAGAAGCCCGCTTCTTTTACCGGCTCGCCAGTCATTTGTCGCCATGCTTGAACGTAATGCTTCAGTTGAGGTTCATATAGCTGGCTAAGCTTGGCCTGATTTTGTTTCGCGGCTTTATCTGTCTTGTAATCTACTATCACCCATCCGTCTGGCTCTCGAAATACCAGGTCTATAACACCCCTCAATACTGTAGCTGCGGTTGGCGCCTGTTCATCTTGAGAGTAGGCGCTAAACGGGACCTCGACATATCTGGCCGAGGAGGACGCCGCCCTGCGCCATATGGGCGCGCTAAGGACTTTCTCCGCGATCTCAATTGTCTCGCTCAGAATGGATTCTGAGAGATCCATGTGTGCGAGCGCTGCCGTCACTGCCTGTCTAACCGGAAATTGAAGGCCTTTCATCATGTGTTCAAGAGCAATGTGAATTGCTTCACCCCGGGTGAATAACGTTTCATCATCAACGTCCGTGACCTCGACAGCATATGATCCGAGGGCTGCCGATTTTGCCGCGGTGGACGCGTAGGTCGGTGTGGTCGCATTGATCCATCGCTGTCGTATCGTCGAGTTTGCATTTGTAACATCTTCGGAGGTCAATATTAGCGTTTCCTTTTGACGCATGGATGTTCTCAATGGGGTTGGAAGGTCAGGGGCGTCTTTCATGTAAGGCTCAAAGAACGCCCACGGGTTTTTGTTCTTTCTTTTTTCTGGGGGGATTGAAATAATGACTTGCTCACCAGCTCTGGTGGCGGCCACGTACAAGAGTCTTAAATCTTCGGCGGCCTTAAACTTTCGCTCGATGGATTCATGTCTTTGCCAATTGGGGGGCTGAGCCAGGACCTTTTTTTGGAACCCGCCTGGCAAGGGTTGATCTATCAAAAGATATCCAAAGCTCCTGGGACCGGACCGGTCTATTCTTATCGTTGGAGAATGGTCCTGTCTCCCACTCGGGTCGGCTAGAAACACAACTCTCGCCTCAAGTCCTTTGGCCTTGTGTAGATTCATTACACGAACCACCGGATTTGGGTCAGGTTTTGCCGGAACAGCGTCATGTTTTTCTTCCGAATTAACGATTTTTCCGAGGTAATCCAGAATATCGTAGAGGGACCATGCTTCTTCGAGGCGCTTCCGGATCAAATCTATCGCTTTAAAAAGGCTGCCTGAGTTAGCGTTTCCTCCGGGTTGGGCTGCGCACATCGCCGCCAACCCCAAATCGGAAATCATATATTCGATCCCTGAAATGATGTTACCGTGTCTTAGTTTGATTTCGTAGGAGCGGAAACGCGAAAATGTGTCGTGGAACATTCGATTCACTTCAGGAGAGAGTCCCGCAGGAATCACACTATGGTAATCGAATAGTCCGCCGTGCCTCCTAAACTCGTATAAACCAACATCACTCAAGCCAAAAGTTTCGCTGCGAAGGGCGGCTACCAGAGAAACAGCGTTTTGAGGTTCAAGAACAGCTCGAAGACAAATGTAGAGGAGTTTAAGTTCCCGAACCTGATTCAGGGCGCTTCCTCCAGTGACTGAGTGAGGAATGCCATACTTTGACAATTTGTCAGCATAAACCGCAAGGTTAGCCATCCGATATGTCAGTATCATGAAATCTTGTGGTTGAAATCCATTTTTAGGCGCAGTTTGGGAAACTACGTCCTGCGTTTCTTTTGTCGACAGTTCCAGAAGATTGGCAATGGTTTTTGCGATTACTTCCGATTCAAAATCAGTTATTTGGCTATTTCTAGATAGCTCATCGAGAATGCGCAATCGCTGAACAAAAGGGGCGTCATCATCATCGGCGGATGTGACTTTCTTGAGAAGTGGAACATAATTCGGCGAACTCTCCTCAGAATGTTTAGAAAACTCGTTTTCAAAGCATAAATTAATCCAACCAATCAGTTTCGCCGAAGATCTGAAGTTGGTGGCAAGGCTAACTATTCTTCCAGAATTTTGCTCAATTATCGATTTCACTTGATTATAAGTCACAATGTCCGCTCGTCGGAACCGGTATATCGACTGTTTGGGGTCTCCTACGACAAAAAGCGCTCCGGGCCTTGGTTTGCATTTTCTCCAGTCTGTTTCATAGATGCTGTCCGCTGCCAGCAACATGATCACTTCGGCTTGAATAGGATCGGTGTCCTGGAATTCATCGACCAGTATATGAGAGAATTTCTTTCGAAAGTGCTTTCTGATAGTCGGTTTATCCCTGAGGAGCCCCGCTGCCTTCATGAGAAGGTCCTGAAAATTTAGTTTGCCCTGTACTCGCCGAATTTCATCATAAGTTTCTATTGCTCCTGAAATGGCTCTCATAACTGACTCGTATCTGTGTTCCCGCCACTTTTGGGTCATAGGTTCAGCGAAATCTGATCTAAACCTGTTCCATTGCTCATATACATCTTCAGCCTGTTTAGCGCCGCCTGGCCAATGTTTCTTGACAGGCTTCAGATTGGCTTTTATATCCTCAAGAATTCCGAATAGCTCGTGTAATTTGTTAGTTGGCAAGGCCTGACGAAACATCCGGCTGATTTTTTGCAATTGAGGAATGAGTTTGTCACTTCCACAACTTGATGGAAACTCGCCAATAATAGGGTGAAGAGGTCTCAGGAAGTCGTCCAGAGCGTTTCGTACAAGCTTAATGTCTGGCGCAGGTGTCTCTTCACATGGCCATTCATCGACATCAGGATGCGACACTCGCGATTTGAAACCTTCGTGGAGGTCCTCTATCTCCAACCCCAAATCTTCCAATTCTGCGAGGACAGGATGATTGGAAGCGTAAAGCTTTGAAACATGGCGCTCCCATGCTTCATCAAGCAAGTCGCTATTTTCTGATTCGTCAATCTCACGAAAGTCAATGTTCACCCTCGCTTCTACGGGGCGTTCCCTTAAGAGTCGACTACAAAAT
>JARLHM010000094.1 GCA_031292235.1 Syntrophaceae bacterium
AAGCCATAAGCAGTCTTTGCTCGGAGGTTTTCCGGTCCAGCATGTGCGGGACTGATTGCGCTCTTCAGCAGACTTTGAAAACAGGCAAGCCTATCATCGGCAAATCGGGATACATAATCAAGGCTGACGGCTCCCGCAAACCTATTAGTTTCTCTACCGCCGTCTTACGGGATGACAATGGTCGGGCAATAGGTGGCGCCGAAACTTTTCGTGACCTAACCGAACTCGAGGCGTTACGCCGTGAACTGCAAGGGAAGTTCCAAGTAGGTGATTTTGCAAGTCGAAGCCCAGTAATGCAGAGAGTTCTGGAAGCTCTGCCAGCCATTGCCGCCAGCCCGAGCACTGTCTTGATTCTTGGAGAGACAGGCGTCGGCAAGGAACTGGTAGCCCGTACGATCCATAGCCTGAGCCCACGACGAAACGGTCCGTTCATCGCAGTCAACTGCGGGGCTTTGCCCGACACATTGTTAGAGTCGGAACTATTCGGCTACAAAGCGGGGGCCTTTACCGGGGCTACAAAAGATAAACCTGGGCGTTTCGCTCTTGCAAAAAAGGGGAGTATTTTACTGGACGAGATAGGAGACATAAGCCCGGCCCTACAAGTGAAACTTTTGCGCGTACTTCAGGATCGGACCTATGAACCGCTGGGAGCGACAAGGTCTGAGATCGCCGATACTAGGATTGTTGTCGCCACCAATAAAGACCTCGGGGAACAGATGCGCATAGGCGCGTTTCGGGAGGACCTCTACTACCGAGTTAATGTAGTCCGCGTAGAACTGCCACCCTTAAGAAAACGTAAAGAAGACATCCCGCTTTTGGTGACACAATTCATAGAGCGCTTCAACCGCCTCCAAGGTAAATCCATTACAGGGATTACCACTGAGGCGCTTTCTTTGCTTATGGCTCACGACTGGCCCGGAAACATCAGGGAATTGGAGAACGTCATCGAGAGGTGCTTCATTATGTGTGACGAGGGGCTTATAGCGATCGGCCACTTACCTGATGATTTGACAGCGCACAACTTATCGAGAAACACGCCATCCGAGATACGATCTGCACATGACTTTGTAGACATGCAAGCCATACAAACGGCCTTGGAACGTAACGGTTACAACCGGTTAGCCGCCGCGAAAGAACTCCATATTCACAAAACAACTCTTTTCCGCCGAATAAAGAAATTGGGTATTGTCCTGCCTGAACTGGACGGTCGCAAGCGCATAACTCAAACACAGTAGCCCTAACGCCACCTATCCTGGTCAATAGAGTAGCACATTAGCTACGCTATCAGTAGCCATATCGACATACTAACTACCAATAATCAACATTATTCAATGCTTTAACCTAAAGCGCCGAGCTGTCTGAACTTTGGCACATTTTATGCTTGCTATCCGTATAGCAACTCGGAGCAGGTTTTTGGGTTATGAAAGCAGCCTTTTCTTACTTGGACAATCGCATTGCGCCGGTTTTTGATACGGCCCGGCAGATAGTCCTAGTTGAAGCGGTTTCGCGACGAATCGTGAGAGAAAGTCAGGAAATTTTTGCCGATGACCTGCCAGTTCAGAAGGCGATCCAGTTAGCGGAGTTTAGTGTAAACGCGCTTGTATGCGGGGCAATTTCGAAACAGTTACAAGAGATGATTGTCGCATATGGCGCCCAGGTCGTCCCCTTTGTGACAGGCGACTTGAAAGAAGTTATTTATGCTTGGGCCAACAACAGGCTTCATGATCGGCGTTTTACAATGCCTGGCTGCAGGGGGCTGGGGCGCCAAAGATTTGGATGCAAGGTTTTCAAGGAACAGGAGGATACGATTATGCCACGAGGAGATGGTACTGGTCCACAGGGATTGGGATCAATGACCGGTCGAGCCGCCGGATATTGCGGTGGCTCAGGAACTCCTGGTTATGCGATCGCCGCTCCAGGACGTCCTTTCGGAGGGAGTTTTGGACGTGGCCCCGGTTTTAGAGGAGCTGGATTCGGTTCTGGAGGCCGTGGATATCGTTGCAGATTCTTTGCTAATGGTCTGCCGGGTTGGAATCGAGTCGGCGCGTACTCAGCGCCATTTCAGGGAACCAACGCAGAGATTGAGAAACAGGTTCTCAAGAACCAGGCGGACGCTTTGGAATTTGAATTGGAATCCATCAAGAAGCGCCTGGCTCAGTTCGTTAGAAGCTCCACTGATGATTGATCCTAAAGGCGCCGACTGACTGGAACAGACGCCTTTCCCAGATGATGAGTCGGTTAACCTGACTTTCATAATGGGACATGGACGCCGATTGCCAATTCGGTAGCTCCAAAGTCGCAGTATGTGGGATAAGGCTCCCTCTTGAAAGAAGAACAACTCAAGAAGCTCACAAAGTCCCCCAAAGGCGTTAAATAGAATCGTCGCGAAATGAATTACGAAAAGCGGTTGGACAAACTTCAGATAATGGTATCCTAGTCTAGTCTCTCCGTCCCAATAAAATGGCTTTAACAGGTCCTTTTAATGATTCAATAAAATCCGGGAAACGTCGGGGTCTCAAGATCTTTCCAGCTTACTCCAAGTTTTTCCTTGAAAAATGACCCGAGACGCTCGAACAATTTATCCCAGTGGGTTTTCCCTTGTTTTATTGCTTCAAGAATTTCAGCCACAGTCTCGGGCAACCTTTCCAATTCCTCTTTCGGCAAAAAGGATACTGCGCCTTCTCTTATGGCCTTGTTGATACTCCCGACGTTTATAGCTTGTGCTGTAAGCATGGCCGCAGGAAACTTGCGATTGACGCACGCTTTGAGCAATTCGAAACCGTTCACACCCATGATGTCCAGTATTACCAAGTCGAACACATCTTCGTTGATCAGTTTGAGGCCACTTTCAAAATCATTTGCGGTTTTGACGATTGAATCTGGAAGTTTTTCTCCAATGATATCGAGTAAGTCTACTTCATCATCAACTACAAGTATTCGCTTACCTTTTAGGATACTTTGATTGGACATGTGAATTTCTCCTCCCACAAGAAAAACTCTCGAATCTCGAGCGTAAAACCAGGGAACGTGCTCCTGACGCTTCATTGAAATATTATGATCGAGAGCCGGTTTTAGGCTTCCTCCAGATTGATCTTCAACATTTCCAACGAAGCCAGGATGCGCTTAGCGTTACGATTGACAGCGGGAAAATCTCCTGAGTCATTATAAAGTTGTTGAGTCAGATCATAAATATCTCGGACTTTTTTTCGCATCTCTTCGAATGGGACCGAGCGATCCATATCTTATATCTCCTTGTTTCTCAAGTCTCTAAATCTTTTTGCCTTAACCTCAAACCTGGGAAGGCTGTTGTCTGGATAGAATTCTAGATTGTACCCGAGATTTGTTTTCAAACGAAGCTCTGTAGAAAGTCTCATTTCGAGTTCCTTAATGCGTTCATTAGGGAATTCAGGGACCAGCTCCACCCGTAGTGTGATACGGTCCGCATCTCCTTTCTTGTCAACAACAACCTCAAAATTGTCGCCTAATCCTTCAATTGAGTGAACCACATCCTCAATAGCAGATGGGGCTAACAACACCCCCTTAACTTTAGTAATATCATCAGCTCGTCCTATCACACCGCCACGAAAAATCCTATAGGTACGGCCGCAATCACATTGTTGGTCGGAAATTTCAACAATGTCCTTAGAATCAAAGCGAACACAAGGTTGCGCTAGCCTATCAAACGCCGTGATAACGAGTCTGCCTCTTTCTCCAGGTTTAGTCACCGGCTCACCAGTATCAAGGTCTTCTACCTCGGCAAGAAACATAGCTTCGTTTACGTGTATACCACCGCACTGACAAGAACATTCGA
>JARLHM010000095.1 GCA_031292235.1 Syntrophaceae bacterium
CGATGTCAGGCAATTTCAGCCAAGCTATAACGTGGATGCGAAAGGCCATTAATGCTGAACCAGGTGATCCGGCCCATTACTACAACCTGGCTGGAATGTACGCTTTAAACCGTCAAGACGCTTTGGCGTACCAAGCCCTTAATACCGCAATAGATAGAGGGTATCGGAATCTTAACAAAATCTTGGAAGACCCTGTTTTCGAGAGATTACGTAATCAAGCGGAATTCGGCAAAATAAAGTCTCGCCTCGAATAATTTATGGTTCCTTCAAAAGCGCCATTGATCACAACGAGGGTTTCACAATAGAGAACTCAGCAACAAACTCCCGGGCCTCTATTTGGTCGTTTATGCTTCAAATTGTTGTGTAGCCGCTAACTTCCGCAATTGGAGTTATTTCAGCTCGATAAACTTGTTGCCCGCAGTAGTTTTGTTGTGATATTACTTTTTGTTATAACTCTGCTTTCGACACTCCATACCAGCCGAGCGAGTTTTCCTAGAAAAATTTCAGCGAAGAGAAGCTTGAGGAGGACAATTTCATGTTTGAAATTCTTCAGAAAGAACGTTTAGGCCCAGGGGTGAATCGCGCCGTAATTTCAGCGCCTGACATCGCCAGGGCCCATAAACCGGGGCAGTTTATTATATTACGCACCCACAACGATGGAGAGAGAATCCCACTCACAGTTGCTGACAAAGATGCGGACAAGGGCACTATTACCCTAGTCTGGCAGGAAGTCGGGGCTACAACTTACTACATGGGAACCATGGCGGTAGGTGAAAAATTTCAGGACATCTGCGGACCATTGGGGAAGCCAACCCATCTCGAAAAGTTCGGGACGGTCGTGGGTGTAGGCGGTGGAATCGGTGTGGCTCCTCTCTATCCTATCACCAAGGGCATGCACGACGCCGGTAATCAGGTGATCAGCATCATAGGCGCTCGAACCGAAGGTCTGCTGATCATGACCGAGGACATCAAAAAAGTTAGTGATGAACTGATTATTTCTACCGACGACGGCTCATTCGGCGTACATGGATTTGTTACCCAAGTATTGCAGGGGCTTATTGATAAGGGCACAAAGATAGATCTTGTTGTCGCCATCGGCCCAGTCCCTATGATGAAGGCCGTATGCGGTGTGACCAAGAAGGCAAATCTTCCTACAGTCGTGAGTTTGAATCCGATCATGGTTGATGGGACAGGAATGTGTGGAGCATGTAGAGTGGAAGTCGCCGGGAAAACCATGTTCGGGTGCGTTGACGGCCCGGAATTCGATGGCCTTCAGGTAGATTTCGACCTTCTGATGAAGCGGTTGGCAATGTATAAAGGACCGGAGCTAATCGCTCTCAACAACTTCCGCGAGACTCCTCGCGGCTGTAAATGCAGTTTCCCCGGAGGCGCATAATGAGTGACCAAGAGACAAAACCAGCAAAGAAACCGAAAACTCCTCGGCAGAAAATGCCCGAGCAGAATCCTATAGAACGGGCCCACAATTTTTACGAAGTCGCCTTGGGCTATGACAACGATTTAGCTTTGTTGGAAGCAAGTCGGTGTCTTCAGTGCAAAAAGCCCTCCTGCATGAAGGGGTGTCCTGTCGAGGTCGACATTCCGGATTTCATAAGTTTGGTAAAATCCGGCGATCTTATGGGGGCCGCCTGGAAGATCAAAGAAAAAAACACTTTGCCCAGGATAGCTGGACGAGTATGCCCACAGGAAAGCCAGTGCGAATCCAAGTGTGTTGTTGGCGCTAAAGGAAAAGGCGAACCCTGCGCAATCGGAAGACTCGAAAGATATGTTGCTGATTATGCCGCGCTTCATGATGACGGTAAAAGACCGGAACTCCCGAAACCCACCGGCCTGAAGGTCGGCGTTGTCGGTTCTGGTCCTGCGGGGTTAACTCTCGCGGGCGCTTTAATTAAAAAGGGCGTTGCAGTGACTGTTTTCGAAGCCTTACACGAACTCGGCGGAGTGCTGGTTTACGGCATCCCAGAGTTTAGGCTTCCTAAAGCTATTGTCCGGGCCGAGGTAGATGAACTCATAAGGATGGGCGTGGAGTTCAAAACCAACTGGGTCGTCGGAAGAATAGAAACAGTAGATGACATGCTTGAGAAACGCAAATTTGATGGAGTGTTCATTGGTTCCGGCGCTGGAGCCCCTCTCTTTTTAAGAATTCCAGGCGAAAACTTGAATGGCGTTTACTCGGCAAATGAGTTCTTGACCCGCGCGAACCTTATGAAGGCCTACAAGTTCCCGGAAACCGACACGCCAGTAGCAAAAGGCCGCAGGGTAGTCGTTTTCGGTGGAGGCAACGTGGCTATGGACTCGGCCAGGACCGCATTAAGGCTGGGCGCACAAGAATCGACCATAGTATACCGGCGAACAATGGAAGAGTTACCAGCTCGAACTGAGGAAGTTCATCACGCGATCGAAGAAGGTGTCAAGTTCCAACTTTTGAACTCCCCCACTGAAATAGTTGGAAATGAGACAGGTTGGGCGGTTGGTGTAAACGTTCAGATGATGAAGCTCGGCGAGCCCGACGCGTCTGGACGACGCCGTCCTGTCGAGATCCCCGGAGAAACAGCCCAAATAGAATGTGACACAGTCATTGTCGCAATAGGTAACGCTGCCAACCCTCTGGTTCCCACGAGCACAAAGAACTTGGAAACCAATAAATGGGGAAACATTGTCGCTGACCTTGAAACCGGCAAGACTTCCCGTGACCGGATTTGGGCAGGTGGAGACATCGTTACCGGCGCGGCGACTGTTATTCTGGCTATGGGCGCTGGACGAAAAGCCGCTCTGTCAATGCTAAAAACTTTCGGAATCAGCTAGTATTTTATCCCAAGTTGTTAACTGTTAATCATCTAAGTCCTTGCGCGGCCTCATGTTTTCCGTAATGAGGCCGTTTCAGGGACTTTATAACACGGGCAGCGTAGATGGACTATAGCCTTTTGGTCAAAGCCGGATTCATGGGTTTCGCCGCGTGCGTCGGCGCTATTTGTTTAGTGTTCTTCATCGCCGGAAATATTTTAAAAATAAATAGAGTGAGATTTAACAGCGTCTATTTGTTGGCTGGTATAGTGTCGTTCCTGACCGTATATCTACTCCTGCATATCAAGATTGGATCTTCAGGAATTGAAGCGCCTCAAATTTTTCTTACCGGAGTCATTGGCGGTTGGTTGGCAGGTGTGCTTTTTGGGGTCACTCAGTTCAAAAGGTTTTTGATTAGCTTCTTGCAATCTTGACCATGGCGCCGGTCCGAGTTGACACTCTCAATTCTTTTCGACTTTCGATGAAAGTCATTCACCTTCCTATAAATCCTCAATCTTCTAATATGTACAACCCCTGCAGGTTACGGAACTCTTCACAACAGTCCAGACCGTAGCCGACGATGAAACCATCTTCCACCTTAAACCCGCAGTAGTCTAATTCGACAAACTTTTCTCTTCTAGATGTCTTATCTATTAGCGCCGCGATCTTCAGCGAATTCGGGTTGCGGCTCTTCAGATATTCACTGTAGTTATGAAGTGTTAAGCCCGTATCAACGATGTCGTCCACAAGGATTACGTCCCTACCTTCAACCGGAAGGCTGACGTCCATTATTATTTCCAGATCGCCACTGCTAGTCATATTGTTCCCATAAGACGATATTCTGGCGAAATCTACATGGCAGGGGCATGCTATGTTTCTGGCGAGGTCTGCCATAAAGACAAAGACTCCCTTGAGTATTCCGACCAATAGTATTGGATTGTCCCTGTAATCTTTGGATATTTGTTTGCCAAGCTCTTTGACGCGTTCGGCGATCTTCTCCTCACTGAACAACTCTCTCCTGGTCATGGCCTTCATGGGAATTAGCTCCTCGACTACATTTGTTAATACGGACACCGTAAGGCGCGTTTCCTTGGTATTTAGCCTCACCAACGACTCTTCGCTCCAAAGTCCAGAGAATCAACAATTCCCTCCTGGTACAGGAAGTGACCTCTTGCCGCTATCATAGCTCCGTTATCTGAGCAAATAGAAATCTCAGGCAAAACGATATCGATCCCCCTGTCGTGACCCTCCGATGTGACCCTGTCCCTCAAGGCCCTGTTGGCGGCTACACCTCCACAGACAACGACACGAGTGGCCTTTCTCATCTCAACAGCCATGAATAGCTTCTTTACCAGAGTATCTATAACGGCGCCCTGAAAAGCAGCGGCGATCTTTCTAACATGCTGGTAGTCATCACTTGAGGGTTCCAAAGGAGTGATCTGTTGAAAACTCCCTGGAATTTTCTTTTCGTAGCGATTGCCAAAAATCTTTTCGGAGTATCTCAATACGGCGGTCTTTAATCCTGAAAATGAGAAATCGAGGTTCCCAGGTTCCATCAGAGCACGAGGAAAACGAAGTCCATTAGGCGAGATCCCCTCGGCAAGTTTTTCAATTATGGCCCCCCCTGGATAACCCAGTCCGAGTAGCTTTGAAACTTTATCGTAGGCTTCGCCCGCAGCGTCATCTCTCGTTTTGCCTATGATCTCAATGTCCAACGGTGTCCGAACTTCGAATATACTGGTGTGCCCACCTGAGACAACCAGCCCTAGAAATGGAAACTCCATTTGATCGTTATCAAGCCAAGAAGCAAAAAGGTGGCCATGAAGGTGGTTGACTGCACAGATAGGTTTGTTCAGGGCGTACGACAAGCCTTTTGCCGCTCCTATCCCTACTAGTAAAGACCCTATCAGACCTGGTCCCCTCGTAACTGCGATAGCGTCGATATCGGGAAAGTTCACACATGCGTCATTAAGCGCTTTTGAAATAACCATCGAAATAGATTCGACGTGCTTTCTCGAAGCCAGTTCCGGGACCACCCCGCCAAATTCCCGGTGAATGTCGATTTGAGACACCACCACATTTGAGAGCGTCCTGGTCCCGTTTTCGACCACCGCGGCGGCGGTTTCGTCACATGATGTCTCTATACCCAATACAATCATGGTCAAAGTTCTCTAATTTGATTCATTATTTTTTATCAACCATTGGTCAATTTCGGTCCAACTGTCAAACCTGGCTGTCACAGGAGTTTTACAAGTTCGGTTCCAAGGTTGAATCATCAATCCAACCCCGACCCCCTCGCTCAGGTAATCTCCCAAGTGTAACTCATCGTCCTCAATAATAAACTCTGCGCCTGTTTCTCTCAAGTAAACGCGCTTATCCCGAGATCCTCCAGTGACGATCATTTCTGGCCTTTTCCCGTTCCATGGCAATGATTCAAGTTGGCGTTTGGCGCTCTCTAGATCAGATCTACCCGTGATAAACAACAAGGGGGACCGAGTTATTTCGTAGACATTTTTAAGAGTGTCTATAGCTCCTTCGTATGGTTCAATGGCCACCATCGAATACATGTAATCGACCGCGTCCATCAAGATCCTAGGATGGATGCCAAGGGGTTCGAGGTCCCATGTCAATAAACTTGAAGAGGGAATTCTTACCCCCGTAACAGTGTTGACGTGATCCAATATTATGTCGATGGACTGTAGCACCACTCCATCTACGTCAAAAGCTATTTTCATCTATCAGACCTCATTCGTAACAGATTTATAAGAGAAAATTCTTTTCGTTTGTTGAATAAAACCTAAAAGCCTTATACTAAATATTCAGTCCCGAATCACGGTTTTACAAGACTGAGACTCTGGTGAAGAAGTTTAAGAACAGGCGCCCGTGAACCCAAACATTCTTTTGCGATCAATTGTTGGCCTCGTCTCGGTAATTATTTTAGGGACTTTGGGCTACATGTTCATTGAGCATTGGTCGTTCCTAGATGGGTTATATATGACAGTAATCACTATATCATCCATAGGGTACGGAGAAGTTCACAAGCTCAGCGATGCCGGACGCATTTTCACGATGTTTCTCATCTTTTTTGGGTTCGGCGTGGTAGGCTACGTCTTAGTTGCCGCCAGCAGACTGATAATTGAAGGCGAAGTCCAGAAGATATTTACCAGGCGACGTTTCATGAAAGCAATTGAAAAGACAAAAGACCATTTCATAGTATGTGGATTCGGTCGTATGGGCGCGTTTGTGTGTCAGCAGTTCCATGCTCGTGGAATCCCATTCGTAGTTGTGGAAAACGATCAGGAAACTCAACTCAAGATCATGGAAGCTGGATATTTTCTTTCTCCCGGAGACGCGACTCAAGAGAAAGTATTATTAGGGGCTAACATAAAAAGCGCTCGAGGTTTGGTGTCGGTGTTGGACTCAGACGCCGCCAATGTCTACGTTGTGCTTACCGCAAGAGAACTAAACGCTAATCTTGAAATTATCGCCAGGGCTGGTGAAGAAGGCGCTAACAAGAAACTTGTGCGCGCTGGGGCCAATCGAGTGATCAGCCCCTATCAAGTCGGTGGAATGCGCATGGTGATGGCCATTTTGAAACCCGAAGTCATGAACTTTCTTGAAGTTGCAATGGATCATCGGGACTTGAACATAGAAATTGAAGAAATCAAAGTAATGGAGGGAGCCGCTTACTCCGGGAAAAGCTTGATAGATACAGACATTAGAAAGGATTTGAACCTAATAATTATAGCTGTAAAAAAACCTAGTGGGAAACTGGTCTTTAATCCAGGTCCCAATACTGTTATTGAAGATAACGACACTCTTATAGCCATGGGAGAAAAGAAGAGCCTAGAAACTCTTCAGAAAAATTCCCACTTATCAACTTCGTGGAAATTGTGATATAATGAAGATATGAACTCAACATCATTTACAAAAGCATTGTCGTGTCTCGGGATTGGAACACTGTTGATTCTAATCTTCTCCGCAAATACTATGGCCTACGACATTAAAGGTGTATGGGTAGGCAACGCAAAGGGGTCAATCTTTGGGGCCAAAGGTTCAGTTAACATAACATCCCAACAGGGAGAAGAAATTGCTGGAATTATTGAAGGCGGCAATATTTTCGGCACGGCCAAATTCGAAATACGCGGAAAAATTCGAGGCAATTTTATTTTCGGTTCTCGAGATGGTAATTCATTTGAGGGATATCTTTATCCCGACTGGAGCATCAGAGGTGTTTTCAAGGGAATTGACGGTGACACATACCAGGTCTTTCTGCAAAGACCATACAATTATTGGGGTATGCCCCAGCAAGGTTGGCCATACAACTAAGCCGCGTCAACGGCCTGACCCTATGGTTCCAACACAAGAGTAGACACCTTGCGCGGATTGCTCATTGACATTGAACGTAAACCACCTGACGCGTCTCGTTACGAAGAACTGCAGAATGGTATAATTCAAGCTGCCGCACTAACCCAAAATTCATGCCCTTCGATAAATGTTTCTCTAGGTTACATCCACTTTACTGATTTCGAAGATCAACAGCCGAATTTTCCAGGATATGATTTTTTCATACTGAGCCCACAGGGCTGCCCGTGGAGTTCTTATCGGCGGGGGGATATACACAGTTTGAATTTTATCACTGGAATTATTAGGGAATTTGTTTTTCACAAACAATTATCCGTACTAGGAATTTGTGGAGGCCATCAATTCTTGACTATGGCCTTTGGTGGAGAAGTCGGACTCATAGACAACAATTACGGAGGAATCGTAAATTCCAGGTATCCCAAGGATTGTGCGGCGGAACGTGGGCCTACCGTTATCATAACATTAAAGGAAGATCCTATTTTTGAAGGGATAACTGTTCATCCAGGGAAATTCCTCGTGATCCAGAACCATGTTGAGGAAGTGAAGATAGTTCCCCCTGCGTTCATAAATCTGGCCTCCAGTGAATTATCGGCTTTGCAACTCATTCGGCTGCCCGGAAAAATTGTCTATGGCACAGCTTTTCATCCTGAAAGAGGTTGGAGTCATGACAAAAGTTTTCAAGACGCTACGGCGCCAAAAGGTAAAATCATACTGGCAAACTTTTTGAAGATGGCTTACGCTGCAGGGAATTCTACCGATTTGGATTGAGAAAAATATTTTATTCTCATAAACCAGGCTCGTGGTGGTATTTTAAAATGAGAGGTTGTCATATGGACGAACTGGAAAAAATCGCTATCAGGATTAAACACTGGATTGGGCATAACCTGGAACACATTAAGGCTTACGAAGATGTGGCTGGGAAAATGCTCGATTTTGGTTTAACGGACGCATCGAACGACATTCGCCAAG
>JARLHM010000096.1 GCA_031292235.1 Syntrophaceae bacterium
AGATGGGATCCAACATTCCAAGCTTGAGGGGGAGTTGCTCATGTTTCTTGATCGTATTATGATCAAACTTTTCCGCGCCATTGCCGATCTTTCGGGCCGCGAAATAAACTCCGTCAGCTAGAATATCTCCGATTCCTTCCCGCCGGGCTACTCTGTCAAGTAACCATAAAAAGCGCCCCTCCTTATCGGACGGACATCCTTCGAAGTCTTTATCCGTTAGAATCCCCGCTTCATAGAGTTCAACAGCGAACGCCAGAATTTGCGGGGTTGAGAATGAGTCCACTCCATACTCAGTGGCGCGTTGAAGAATTTTGAAGTTAAAGCGAAGGTCGTCCACATAGGCCGCCATAGAATACGTGAGTTTGCCGAAGCATTTCATCATGTATCTAGGACCATCCCCAGACGAAACCAGTGCGCCACATTGCTGTGGACAGTTAAAACAGCTTATTAACCGCTTCACCGCCTCCAATTGAGTGTTCGTCCAATTCTCTTCATTCGGCTTGCTCCAGAAGTCTCTTCTCCTGGTGCGGGCATTACCCCACATGAAGTTTTCAGTGTGCCACTTCTCATCAGTGTGTTTCATCTCCTGCGGCGATCCAATCCCTGACAAAATAGTCATTACGTCCGGAATGGGATTTGTGTTTCGGAAATTTATATATTCCGTCACTTCCGCCATATGTTCCATGAATTCAGCCCCTCGGGCAAGATTGAGGTCTTTTGTTCCACGAACAGCGACTGCCTTTATATTTTTATCTCCCATTACGGCGCCTCCGCCGAGCCTGCTGGCGCTGGATCTGCCCTGCTCGATGGAAGCCGTGAAGACCCGATTTTCACCTGCCAGCCCGATAGCGGCCACCTGGGCTCTCGGTTCTTTCAGCTCCTCTCTTATAAGGTCTTGAGTTTCAAGAGCGCCCTTGCCCTTTAAATGAGAGGCGTCACGAATTTCTACTTTGTCATTGTGTATCCAAATATAGACCAACTTGGGGGACTTGTTTCGAAAGATCACTTTGTCATAACCGGCATATTTCAATTCCGCGCCAAAGAATCCCCCCATCATTGGGTACGCCAGAAAATCCGACTGAGGGGAAACGAAAGTAACAAGGGTACGGTTAGCGCTATAAGCCGGAGTACCGTTGAGAAGACCGGAGCTTATTATCAGTAAATTCTCAGGATCAAACGCTTTAGTTTCAGGAGGAACCCTATCCCAGTGCATCTTGACGCTGGTACCCAGCCCCCCAAGATGAAGTTCCGTTAATCTCGGGTCGGTTTCTACCCGTTCAATGTTTCCTTTCGCTAAATCGATTTCCAAATTAAATCCTGTCTCTGCGTACCTCATGTTGCTTTTACCTCTTCGGTCAACTTGCGAAGCGCTCGACCACCTTTTGCATCCAATGAAGGTTTACTGCTCCGGTTTATAAATCCGATCTTTCTGAGCGTTCTTCATTGTAGCCTATTAGGTCATGTTGGACATAATAGCCAGTACTAACATAACTTATATTAAAACGATGTCAAGACTTTCTGTGTTTCGTCAGAAAAATTTATAAACTTATTGCAGCGGTTTTAGTCCATATCCTATGTCTGAAAGACTCTGATAATTTATTTGTCCAACGGATACTCCTCTTTACAGGAAGATCCAAACAGAAAGCTACTGCCAATCGGCGATTTGGTTGTCCAGATCTCCCCCTTTCAAGACGCGCCTGGCCCAACCTTTATACAGTATAATCGATTTATGGCAGAAACAAGCTGTGAATAATTGTATAAGTCTCCTTCGGTTTTCGTGGTTTTCTTTTGGAACAGTATACCTCACGAAACCACGATTAGTAACTTTCGCAACAAACTGGTTTGGCTTGGCCTTTTTGCGAAATCCCTAGGCGAGATCAATGAACAGCTTCAATCAAAATGATTACTGATTCAAACTGGCCCCACAGTGGATTGGCGCCTGACAACATTATCACCACCCCCCCCAATTGTGCTTATGACGCCACTGAGTTTCATAGTTCACGACAAGGCAAGAAGGCCAGGGTTGTTCCTGTGCTCTGTAAGGGAGATGGCCTCTGTAACGCCAGGTGTCCAACAGGGGCTATTCCCCTAAATTGTTCTAACCGACCTCTAACTTGACACACGATCATTTGAAATGTATGTGTCTTGGTTGGTTTCGTGAACCCGTCAAAACTAGAGATTCTCTGCATGCAGGAGGCAGGCGCTATGGACTTTGTTGGGTTAGCCTTTCGTCGTCCACTCTCAATGTTGGTGATCGTCATAGCTCTTGCGACAGGTGGGATCGTAGCCTTGCGAGAAATGAAGTACGATATCTTTCCAACTTTGGATATTCCCACGATTTATATCGCTCAACCATATGCCGGCATGCACCCTGACCAAATGGAGTCATTCCTTACATATTTTTTTGAATATCATTTTCTTTATATCAACGGGGTCAAGCACGTCGAATCGAAATCCATACCTAACGCGGCTATCATTAAGGTTCAGTTCCACGAAGGCACGGACATGGGTGAGGCAATGGCCGAGACGGTTGGTGAGGTAGATCGGTCTCGTGCGTTCATGCCTCCTGGTACGGTGCCGCCTTTTATCTTGCGTTTCGACGCTGGCAATGTGCCTGTGGGCGATCTTGTTTTGTCCAGTGAGACTGCGCCTGTCTCTGAAATGCAGGACTCGGCTTTAAACCTGGTACGGCCACTCTTTGGAACCTTACCCGGCGTTTCGGCGCCACCTCCATTTGGAGGAGCGCCACGCTCAATCATAATAAGCCTTAAGCCGGAGCGTCTCACAGCATACAATCTCTCCCCTGAAGACATAGTTTCCGCAATGTGCTCAGCCAATTGTATCACCCCCTCGGGCCAGGCTCCGATAGACGGTAAGTACCCAATGGTGCGTCTGAATTCGACCGTGAAGGATATTCAGGACCTGGCGGCAGTGCCGATTCGGACGGGCGACTACCCTGCGGTTTTTCTCAGGGATATTGCCACTGTGAAAGATGGCTCCGACATCATCACCTGTTATGCTCTGGTCAACGGACGAAGAACAGTTTACATGCCGGTGACAAAAAGGGCCGACGCATCAACACTTGCGGTAGTTGATCTTGTAAAAAAGAATATACCCAGGTTCCAAAAAGTATTGCCTCCAGATATTAAGGTCAGTTACGAGTTTGACCAATCGCCTTATGTGACCCGCGCCATAAATGGACTCACAATGGAAGGCGTTTTGGGTGGACTTCTCACCGGTCTTATGATCATGCTTTTTTTGTGGGATTGGCGAAGCGCTCTGATTGTTATTGTCAATATCCCGCTTTCCGTAATGTGCGCGGTCTTGGCCCTGTGGCTTACCGGCCAGACAATAAACATCATGACATTGGGCGGACTCGCGTTAGCTGTGGGAATATTGGTAGATGAAGCCACGGTATGTATTGAAAATTTACACGTTCACCTTGACGCAAAGGAACCGCTGGCGCGTGCAGCATTGAACGCCACGTTGGAGACCACGGGCCCACGTATGCTTTCAATGCTCTGCATCCTTTCAATGTTTACCCCGGCCGCATTCATGTCCGGGGCAGCCAGGTCGATGTTTTTCCCTCTTTCGCTGGCGGTTGGCTTTTCGATGATAGCCTCGTATCTTCTCTCCAGCACATTGGTTCCGGTTCTATCTGTCTGGATATTACGCCACCACAAGAAACCGGCTGAGAAGGGGAAAAAAAAGAAGTATAACTTCGGGGAATTTCAGAAACGCTATGCGGACTTCCTGCGTAAAGTAATAAACCTTCGTTGGTGGGTAGTTGGGATGTATCTGACCGTTGCTTTTTTGATCATAGTTTTTGTAGGCGGCAGCCTTGGCACGGAAATCTATCCCACTGTGAGCGCCGGCCAGCTTCAGGTTCGACTGAGGGCCCCCACTGGGACCCAACTCGATACCACCGAAGCCCTGACACTTAAAACATTGGACATTATAAAGAAGGAAGTTGGTCCTAACAACGTAGCCATATCCCTTGGTTTTGTCGGGGTTCACAGTCCTAACTACGCCGCGAATTTACTTTATTTGTGGATGAACGGTCCTGAAGAAAGTGTACTACAGGTTCAGTTAAAAGAGGGGACCCGTGTGCGTATTGGGGAACTACAGGAAAAACTCCGGAAAAAACTCGTCGAACAAATGCCGGATGTAAGTTTCTCGTTCGAAGCCGGTGACATAGTAAGTCGGGTTATGAGTCTGGGGGCAGCGTCTCCGATAGAAATTGTGGCTTACGGTCCTGACATGGACCATGACATCGAGTTTGCAAAGAAAATCAAGAAAAAAATTGCTTCAATAGAAGGTTTAAGGGACCTCCGCCTGGGCCAGGCCCTGGATTACCCGACTTTGGATCTGAATCTGGACCGGGAGCGGTCCGGTGTGATAGGTGTTAACATGAGTGAGGCCTCCCGGGCGCTAGTACCGACAGTCTGGTCAAGCAGGTTCATGTTTCCTCTGTTTTGGGCTGACCCAAACAGTGATTGTACTTATCAAATTCAGGTTCAAGTGCCGCAAGATGAAATTAAATCAGTTGAAACAGTTAAAAACACCCAGGTAAATTATGGTAGCCATGGCAACCGGAAAGCTTCACTTATGCGAAATCTGGCACAATTCAGCGAAGGTACAGCGATCCAGCAATACGCGCATTATGATAATGAGAGAATGATAACTGTTAATGCCAACCTGGCTGCGGGCGCAGATGTTGGCAGTGTAGGCCAAAAAGTTTCGCAAGCGCTCAGTGAAATGGGCGCCCCTCCCTCGAGAGTAAGTGTTCTAGTACGTGGCCAGGTTGTGCCGCTTAATGAGATGCTAAAAGGTTTACGAAATGGCCTGCTATTTGCTTTGGTAGTTATATTCCTCTTGTTAACCGCTACGTTACAATCCATGAAGCTGCCGCTTGTATGCCTGTCGACGGCCCCGGCCGTAATTTCGGGCGTCGTAATCGCCCTGAAGCTAACCGGAACAACACTTAATATCCAATCATTCACTGGGGCTATTATGTCGATCGGCGTCGCGATGGCCAATGCGATCCTGCTCGTTATTTTCGCTGAACGCGCCAGAGTTGTAGGATGGCGAACACGTTTTATCGGTGACGACAAAGCAGTTTCCAAAACTGGTAAATCAGCGAATCTTACACCTACTGAAGGTCGCTTTTTTGATAGTCGTTTCGTGTCCACAGCAGCGGATGCAGCGCTCGTTGGAGCGAGTACCCGTCTACGTCCTATTCTGATGACAAGTTTGGCTATGATCTCCGGGATGATACCGATGGCATTGGGCTGGAGCGAGGGGGGTGAGCAGACAGCGCCACTCGGTCGAGCTGTCGTGGGCGGCTTGGCTATGGCTACGCTTGCGACATTGCTGGTGTTGCCGTCCGTATTCGCCATTGTACAGCAGCGCACTCATGGTCACTCAGCCTCCGTTCATCCCGATGACCCGGAAAGTTTACTGTACACCTCTGGTGGTTCTTCTACAGACTCGGGAACCAAAACCTGACGGTGAGGTGATTATGCGTTCATGAGACGAACGGGTTGTCCCTATTGGAATCCTGAGAGGATTTTCAAGTGATCCAACTGAGAGTGAAAAAACATTTAATTGGTCAGCAATGTGATTTTGACCTTGATGTTTCGACTACAATTGAGACCAACGAACTGGTAGCGCTTACCGGAGCGTCTGGGGCCGGCAAGACCACTTTGTTGCGCATAATTGCTGGGCTGGATGCTCCTGACGAAGGCGCCATTGTTGTCGATGGCGACACTTGGTTTCACAAAGGGCAAGGGGCGCCTGTTTCTCCGCAAAAACGGAGTGTCGGGTTCGTTTTTCAGAATTACGCGCTTTTCCCGACTATGACGGTTCGCAGAAATCTTGAATACGCCGCGGGTCGGCGAAAGGACCCCAGGGTTGATGAACTCCTGAAGGTTGTAGAATTAGAGAACCTTCAACATCGCTATCCGGAGACATTGTCGGGAGGCCAACAGCAGAGAGTCGCACTGGCGAGAGCGTTAATCCGCCATCCCAAAATCCTCCTTTTGGACGAACCTCTGTCGGCGCTAGATCACTCAATGAGAGAAAAACTTCAAGACGAGATCCTTCGGCTACGACTTGAACTAGGTTTAACGGTGCTATTCGTATCGCACGATCAAAATGAGATCTGTAGATTGGCGTCAAGAGTCATTTGTATGAAACATGGCGAAATTGTGTTTCACGGGAGCGCTAAAGAAATGCTCCGCAGACAAACAGATGGCCCTGGAGGTTGTGGTCCCGGTAAGATTACTGAGATCCGAGAAACTCCCATGGGATTGGTATTGGTCGTGGCGATAGGGACATTAGTATTTGAGATACCCGTTTCAGAGGAGCATCTGGAAAGGATCCAAAGAAAAATTAGCTTAAGTGATTAAACCTAGAGTAGAGGCAATACCTATAACTTCTCCATATATCAGCGTTTAGATGTCAGCATGCTCGTCGATTTTATGGTAGAAAGGCGCCAGTCAGGTTCCTACAGGGTGGCGACCTTTTTCAATATGATAAAAATAATCGCCGATGCGCTGCCCAGAATAAAAGTCAAAATCAGTGCCCTGTCAAACTCGCCGGTAAAAACAGAATTGTAGATTTCGAGTGACAATGTGTTTGTTTTGCCGACAATATTTCCACCCAACATTAGTGTAAGACCAACTTCACCTATGGACCTTCCAAAGGCAAGAGAAAGTCCGCCAATGATACTTTTCTTGACGCTGGGGATTACAACATAAAAGAATGTTTGCCATTCTGATTTACCCAGCACATAAGAGGCCTCAACCAGGCTGCCCGCTGTGCTTTGGATCGCGGACTGAACCGGCTTGACGATCAACGGCAAGCCTGCGATGAATGAAGCAATGACTACGCCCCAGAAACTGAAAATTATTTGCACACCCAACATATCAAAAAGTAATTGGCCTATCGGTCCACCTTTGCCTAATATCAGGAGCAGCATGAAGCCTAGAGCAATTGGGGGGAAAACCAGCGGCAATGTGACAAAGATATCTATTATATCCCGCAATAGCGATTTTCTTCTGCTGAGATAATAGGCTAGAATGATTCCTATTGAGAGGTGCAATACACATGTCACCGACGCCACTTTCGCAGTGAAAATCAAGGGAAACACTATGCTTGGACCACTGATAGCGTCAAACCACGCAAGAGTGTTCATAAATCACTGCTCTGCTTTAAAAGTTCCGCAGGTATCATTTGCTAAAGGCCCGATTTGGTGATTATGGTTTTAGCGTCGGGATCTTTAAGTAAGAAATTCAAAAATTGTGATGTTTCAGGACGATTTTCAAAACCTTTGATCACCCCTATCACCAGATTTATGGGCTCATATTTGTCCTTATCCAGTACTAAATAACCCCCAATTTTGTCTTTTACGTATATTGCGTCGGTAAGGTTGATGAACCCTGCTTCAACATCTTTGCTGATTATATAAGCCGATACTTGTGGGACAGTAGCTACCACGAGGAGTTTTTTCTCGACCTTCCCGTTAAGACCGGTATTCTGTAAAAAATCTTTGGCGGCTTTACCATAAATCGCTTGTTTGGGATCAGGAATGGCGATTTTAGATATGTAGCCTTTGGTAAGATCTTCCGGCTTGTCCAGCTTGACGTCTTTCCCGTAAGCTATCACCAGGAACCCGTTACCAACTTTGTGAAACGAATCGAACTGAATATCGGAAGCCTTCAAGAAATCATGCTCACCCAAAATGAGCGATACGACACCGCTAGCTTTCGCTTGCATTATGACTTGACCCATGTGCCCGAAAATCTGATCAACCTTTGCGCCGGTTTTGTTCTCATAAACCCTGATTACTTCTTCCAGCATGCGCCTATAGCCAGCCCCAGCCGCAATTACGAGTGTATCGGATAAAGCGCTGGAAACAAAAAGGTTGAGAATTATCACAACCGTGATTAAGAAACGGGCCATCCTGGCCTCCTTTTCTGATGATGCAAAAACGTCAAAATTCCTAATACGGCCCTGATTCGAGAAACTAACACTCGTCGCCGGTGATTCTCGTTCTATGTCCCGTATGGACAAAAGCGCTTCAATCCAAAACACACGGCGGGCCCGGCTATCGTGACTCCGAAAACTAGAGTCTGTTTAGATCCCATGAGATCTTTGAGTGTGTCGTTTGTCAAAGCGCTGCCTGTTACCAAAGCCAGATCGCACCAGGCAAGATTTGCCGGTGTTTCGTCAGGGGCGCCAATAGTGACGCCAAATTTATCTTGGCCGATGTTGTCTTCATCCATGTCAACTACCCTCAAATCGAATTCTTTCGAGAGGGCCTGAACCATTCTTGGCTGTAGTCCAACCATGGCTATACGTGGCTGACCAAAGTTTTCCCGCACATAGGATACGAGTTCACGAGCGCAAATAGGCGGCGCTTCGTCTTTACAATGAACTGTTTTGTCGGCGATCCCCAGATAACGCGTTACAGCGTTAAACGAAGCCAGGAAGACTGCTCTGCGAAAATTGTTCTTCAATTCCATATTTAGCACGTCGTTCATATCTCCGGAAAAATTCCCGTACATATCAGTGAAAGCCTGGCCAAAGCATCCCTTGAACTCAGCCTCCATCATGCGCTCTCTTCCTTTTGTCAACGGATAGTCTTTGTCTTCAGGGTCGCCTATAGCCTCCTGAGGAGACAGAGTTCTTACTCGAACCTGGATCGTTTCAGCGCCCAAATTGTTTTCTTCTGATATCCGTTTGAATTCCTTGCGTATTTCTTCATAGAAATCCATGCAAAACTCCTAGAGCCTGAGAAATAATCGTAATGGAGCGATCTTACCATTTACAGGGCATTTTTGTATGAGAAAATCAAGCAAAGTGTCAACGGTGTGACGATCACCATAAAATACCCCGCCGCCGCCCCATAAACTTTCATGGATATCGATCCTTTCAGACTTTATTTTCAGGCTCTCTGTCGCCGGTTTCCTAAAAATCGCCTATCAATTTCAGTTCCATCCCCCAGACCGGGTCAATGCCCCTGTTCGGCAATATACCCCAACCTTTGGCCGCAGCCAGACTCCATTTCGGAATCGCTTTGTCCACGCAAGCATAACTGAACCACTTACCAGGCTTCCAATAGGATGTGGTTAGAGTCAGTGTAAAGCCCTCTAGGAGTTTCCAATCCATCCCCGTTCCAATCTCGTAACCCAGATTAGGATCTGGGATATTAGGCGCTCCTGCGCGGTCCGCCCAAGTCACCATCCCCGGATGAGTGGTATCAGGTCTGATAAATCCCCAGCCATAACCACTTTGGCTGGTTCTGTCAGCCCAGAAAA